>CAIVPM010000450.1 GCA_903907815.1 uncultured Chitinophagaceae bacterium
ACAGCATCCATCTTGTGCGATGCATCGGTAAACCAGTAATGCAATTCTACAGAAGCCCCTTTAACATCCGGCAATAGTTCTAACATCTACGATAATATTTTTTAATTTATATACAGACATACCGCTCCTCTTAACATACAACAGTATATCCAAGATATATAAACGAGGAATTTCTAAATCTATTTCGCTGCAATAATATAGATTAATAAAAAAATGGATAAATGCTGAGTACAGGGAGATAGAATACAGGAGTTAGGAGAAAAATAAAACAAAATACAATGAATAAGGAGAATATAAAACTAAAGAATAATCAATACAGCTGAACGGTGAATGCAGAATGCATTATAAAACGATGGGTTTTGGACAAATAATTGCTTTTCGATGATTTTATAGTGCTTGCGATAGGTAAATGGGTGTTGCGACGCTATTTGTGGTCTGCGACATGTGTAAAACGAATGCCGGTTGGTTGCAAACGAACATCGGTAAGGGTAAAATGAATGCAGGCGAGTGTGGATAGACAACGGCAAGCAACTTATTGATGCAGGCAAGGGTAAAACGGTTGCTGGCAGGTAGCAAATGAATAACGTTTAGGTAAAAACGATTGCAGGCGAGGTTCGGATGAATAACGGCAAGCAACTTTACGATATCGGCAAGCAAAAGAGCGTTGCCGACAGGGTTGAGAACATATAAGCATGTTTGCCGAACATATGCGGTTTGCAATTGAATACATGTAATTTGAAGAAACAGGATTAACGAATTAGCGATTTGAATACAAAGCTCTTTATGAAAGATGGAGATATACATTTAGTGAATTTGTATTTTGAATTGCGTTAGTGCCAGCAGGGAATATCCTTTCCTACCACCCCTGAACCTACTTTGAATTTGATGTAGATACCAGTGGTAGGAAAGATAGGAAGAGCTGGAACGGCCGCTTGCGGAACGCCCAAAATAATTGATAATGGATAATTGATGATGGAAAATGAACAATAAACAGCCAATACAAATTTGAAAATAAATACCAATATAAAAACTAAATACTAAAAAATAAAAACTAAAAAGGGAGGCTATGTTATATAAAAAAAGTCGCCACCTTTTTAAAGATGACGACTTTTATATTTTTACCTGATGTTTATATAACTAGAACTTTACAATACTGGTGCTATTTAACAGCTCGCCTGTATTGCTAAATACTTTTAGATAATAAGTGCCGGACGCTAAGGAAGCTATGGACATACTGCCACTCATTTCCTTTGTTTTACCCGTGTTTAATTTATGAGTTGCAACCTGCATACCCATTGCATTAAAGATTCTTACTTCTGCTCCTTCCGTTTCATTTGCTAAAGATATTTTCAGATGGATGATATTGGCAGAAGGATTAGGATAAACCTGTACTTTATTGCCATTTCCCAACACCTTATTGGTACCTGTAATATACTTGCTACTAATGCTCAACATAGGCACTATAAAGGTCTGCGTTGCAGTACTTGTTCTACAATGCGTTAAGGAATCCTGCACCGTTAAAACCGCCGTAAAGGATTGATCGTCCAGCTGACGGATATACGATAAAGGCACAGAAGCCGTATTGAAGCTGGAAGCTATGCCAGTAGCTGGTGTGATAGTCCACAAGTAAGTCATTAAACCATAAGCCGTAGTACTGTTGCCAGCATTTAATAATACATCGCTGGTAGTATCGGTATTGCTTGGCCCGTGTATAGTTGCTACTGCATTTACTGCTGGTATAGTACCTACTGTATATATTGATTTCTGAGCAGATACATAATGATTTAAACTATCGTGTACATTCAGCAATATAGTATAAGTACCTGGGTAGGTAAATATCTTTCCTATTACCGCAGTAGAAGTAGTAACCAGTGAAGATCCATCGCCTAAGTACCAGTTGTAAATTAAGGTACCTGCACCACCGGTAGAATTATTGGTGATATAAACAGAATCGTTACAGCCATCTACTACAGACTTGGTTACATTGATGGTAAAGTCGGCACTGATGGTAGGATAAGCAGTATCTGAAGGATCTAATTTAGGCACAATAAATGTTTGAGAAGCAGTACTGGTTTTGCAACTGGTAGCAGCATCTTTCACGGTTAATTGTGCTGTAAAAGTCTGATCAGCATTGGTACGATCGATGGTTAAAGGAACGTTTGCAGAAGCATAAGAAGCTACACCAGCAATTGTTGGTGTAATAATCCACTGATAGCTTAAACTTCCATAAGCAATAGTACTATTACCACCATCGAGGGTAAGGGTACTGGAAGCAGCTGTATTATAAGGACCATAAACAATTGCACTGGCAGTAACTGCAGGAATAGCTCCGATGGTAGTAACCGTCTTTTGTAAAGAAGCAGTCTGACCAGCAGTATCGGTAACATTCAACAGTATGTTGTAGGTACCTGGGAAGCTATATACTTTTTCTACAGTAGCAGTTGAAGTAGTGGTAATGGAAGAACCATCGCCAAAGTACCATGTATAGGTTTTTGTACCCTCACCGCCACTTGTATTATTTACAATATAAATAGAGTCGCTACAAGCATCTACTATTGATTTTCTTACATGCACAGTATAGTCTGGTATGATAGCAGTAGGTGCTGTATATACAGGATCTAACTTAGGCACTGTAAAGCTTTGAGAAGCAGTACTGGTTCTACAACCCGTTAATGCATCGCTTACCGAAAGATGTGCTGTAAAGCTTTGGTCGATACCACTACGGTTTATTGGTAAGGAAATGCTGGAAGTAGAATAAGATGCTGCTCCACCAATAGCTGGCGTAACAGTCCATGTATAATCTAAGCTACCATTTGCAATGGTGCTATTACCTGCATTCAGCATTACCGTACTTACAGTAGTAGCATTGCTTGGACCGTATAAGTTGATGATTGCAGTAACAGCAGGGATAGTACCTACTGTAGTAACCGTTAACTGTTTAGCAGCTGTCTGACCTGCAGTATCGGTAACATTCAACAGCACTGTATAAGTGCCCGGGAAGTTGTATATTTTACCTATTACAGCAGTAGAAGTAGTATTGATAGTAGTACCATCACCTAAGTACCAGGTGTAGGTTAATGTACCTGCACCACCAGTAGTAGTATTAGTAATATAAACCGAGTCGTTACAATGATCTACAACCGACTTAGTAACACTAATAGAGAAGTCGGCAGTGATAGCTGTAGGTGTTGAAACAACAGGTGCTAACTTAGGCACTACAAATGTTTGTGATGCCGTATTGGTTCTACATCCTACGGTAGTATCTGTAACGGTTAATTGTGCTGTAAAGGTTTGATCAACATTTGTTCTGTTGATAGTTAATGGAACACTTGCAGTGCTATAAGATGCTACTCCACCCACAGTAGGGGCAAGTGTCCATTGATAATTTAAGCCACCATAAGCAATTGTGCTGGTGCCACCATCGAGAATAACATTTGAACTGGTAGCAGTAGCCGATGCATATATTACTGGCTTAGCTGTAACTGCTGGTATAGTACCAGTAGTAGTAATAGTAAACTGATGTGAAACCGACTGACCAGTATTATCCACTGCATTCATCAGGATAGTATAGGTGCCAGGATAGGTATATACTTTACCGATAGGTGCAGTAGAAGTAGTAACAATGGTAGTACCATCGCCCAGGTACCAGGTATAAGTGTTTCCACCCACTCCACCTGCAGAGGTATTGATAAATGTAACAGAATCGTTACAACCATCTGTTACAGATCTTGTATGGTTTACAGAGAAGTTAGGAACTATACGAGAGTATGCTGGTATTACTAACTGCTGTGTAATAGGATATCTTTCACAACCATTAGTAGCAGAAACCCATAAGGTAACATTGAAAGTTTGTGGTGTAGAAATCTGCGTAACCGTTAAGGTAGGCGCATTAGTAGTAGCCTCGTAAGTAATATTAGTAGCAGGAGTAATAGTCCAGTAGTTTACCACACCACCCTGAATATAAGGTGTAGTAGGATAAGCCACCACACTTGCTGTTCCAGCTCCATTTACATTGATATAACCAAAGTTGAAAGATGGACTTGGAACTGGCACAATGCCTTTTGTAAGCGTAAATGTTTTTGTAACAGAATATGTGTTTACTCCAGGTTCTGTAACTACCAGCATAGCAGTGTAGGTACCCGGTAATGCTGTTTTATAACCTACCAGTCCACCTGCTGAAGACAAGAAAGAAGGCATGGTAGTAGTGTTGCCATTTATATACCATTGGTAGGTAGCATTAGCACCGTTGTAAGAACGGTTTACAAAGTATACTGAATCACTACAATTATCAATTTTAGATACTGTTTTACGAATAACAAAATCGGCAACACCAGCAGCATATTGTGGTTCATTTACGGTAACCACATAACTGGTAGTAGTTGATAATCCACCACAGTCTGTAACAGTCACAGAAATAGTAGCTGTACCTATCTGATCTTGTGCAGGCGTAACGGTAATAGTACGGTTAAAACCTGTACCGGTTATTACAATTTTATTGTTCGGTATAAGTGTTGTATTGCTGGAGCTTTTGGTAATGGTTAAGTTACCAGCAGTTTCTGCATCACCAATAGTGAATGTAGATGCCACAGCAGTTTCAACTAAAGTAGTTGTATCGGCAATTGTAGAAATAGTTGGTGCTGTATTAGCAGGTATAACCTGTGCAGCAGTATTGGTACAACCATTGGTAGCAGTAGCCGTTACAGTAGCGGTATAAGATGTAGCCGTTGTAAAAGTATTAGTAGCTGCATTTGGCGTAAGTCCATTATCCCATGCATAAGATACTCCACCGTTTGCAGTATAGCTTACCGTAGTACCATTAGCACCACCACAAGCAAATGTTTGTCCGGTGATAGTTGGTGTAGGCTGCGGTTTAACCGTTATAGTTGCTGTACCGGTAGAAGAGGTAGCAGAGAACAATGCGCTGGCATCCTGTACCGACAATAAATTGTATGCATAAGTACCTGCAGTAGTGGTAGGAACAGTAACGGTAGCAGTGTTACCAACAGAGATAACGGAGAGCGTTGATCCACCATTAATATTATACGTGAAAGTATATGGTGCAGTACCATAAGAACCTACTATAGTAATGGTTGGAGATGTTGCATTCTGACATACTGATGTAGTTCCACTGATTACCCCTTGTAAAGGATTAACCGTAATAGTTGCAACGCCTGAAGCAGTATTGCTACAGGTAGATCCACTGGCATCTTTTACAGAAACCAATGCATAATCGAAAGCACCAGGAATATTTGTTGGTGCCGATACTGTAGCGGTATTGCCAGAAGATGTAACTGTTAAAGCAGTACCTCCATTAATAGTATAAGTGAAGGTGTAAGGTGCAGTACCATTAGCTCCATTTAATGTAATAACTGGTGAAGCATCTCCTTTTTTAACCGTAGTAGTTCCACTGATAGAAGCAGTAGGTAAAGGATTAACTGTGACACTTGTAGTAACAGCAGTAGTACAATTATTACTGTTAGTAACAGTGTAGGTAATGGTTGCTGAACCTGCAGAAACGCCAGCTACTAAACCACTGGTATTTACAGTAGCAACGGCAGTATTAGAACTTGTCCATACACCACCTGTTGTAGTATTGCTTAACTGTAAAGTACTGTTTATACATACATTGCCCTGTGAACCACTTCCGCCTGTTGAAGTAGCACCTGCTACCCAGTTGGATGTAGCTCCAGATAATGCAAAGTTTAAAAGCGATTGATTATTAGAGCCAATAGCATCTGTCAATGTTGTTACTGAAGAATTATTTCCTCCAGCAACTCCTTGATCAAATTTGAAATAATTAACTAAACCAGAAGGTGTTCCAGTTAATTCACTATTCATATTATTATTAATATCCTGACTTGTTCTAACTATATTCCATAATCTAACTTCATCCAAGGTACCATTAAAGAATGTGCCATTATTATCTCTTCCCAAATAAATATAACTTGGAACATTCAATGAACCATGATTCGATTGAGTATATGAACTTTCTAAAACCCCATTAATATATAATTGCATTAACCCAGTAGCTTTATTTCTGGTAGCTGCTACGTGTACCCAATTACCAGTATTTACTACTGAAGTAGAGAAGATAGTATAATCAGGATTACCTACTCCAAAAGCAACTTTATTGCCTAATAAAGTAACTCCAAAGTCATTGGTTCCACCTGGATATTCAGCATCTACTAAACCCATACCACTATACCACATACTACCACTATTACCAGTCTGAGTTGTTTTCATCCAGAATTCTATAGTAAAGTCATCCTGTATTGTTCTTGTTAGATTAACATAGTCGTTAGAACCATCAAAATTTAAACCATTACCAAACTGACCAGGTTGTGTAATTGCATTTACTACAGGCAAACTGTATATTGATACTGCAGTGGCAGAAGAAGTTGCAAAACAACCTTTACCATCTGTTACTTTAACGGTGTAATTACCCGCTGTAGATACAGTAGTAGATTGTGTAGTAGCATTATTGCTCCATAAATAACTTACTCCGGGTGTAGCAGTTAAGGTAACTGAACCACCAGGACAGAATGAAGTAGCACTTGCAGCAGAAATAGTTGCAGCAGGTAAGGTATCAATAGTTATTGTTGCTAATCCAGACTGTGTTTGATAACAAGCCGAAGTTGCAGCATCTCTAACACCTACTAAATTGAAGTTGTAAATACCCGAAGCAGTTGTAACCGCAGCCACTGTAGCAGTATTGCCAGAAGAATTAACTGTTAAGTTTGAACCACCATTAATATTATACGTAAAAGTATAAGGAGCAGTACCCGTAGCACCTGTAAAGGTTATGTTTGGAGAACTTGCGTTTTTACAAACTTCATTATTACCAGCAATAAAAGCCGTTGGGTAAGGATTTACTGTAATAGTAGCCGTACCGCTTTGTGTTTGAGAACAAGTAGTAGAACTTGCATCCTGAACACTTACTAAAGAATATACATATGTACCAGTAGCTGAAGTAGGCGCAGCAACAGTTACTGCATTACCGGATGTAGTAGTTATAGTTTGATCTGCACCACCATTTATTTTATAAGTAAACGTAAATGGAGCGGAGCCCGCAGTACCTGTAAAAGTAACGTTAGGCGATGTAGCATTTACACATACAGCCGTTGTTCCACCAATCGTAGCGGTAGGAAGCGGATTAACGGTTGTTGATATAGTGTTTGAAGTAATAGAGGCTGTTACCCCGTTATTATAATTTTGTAATACTTCAGCAGCAGTTAATGCCTTGCCACCATATGCCATGAAAGAGGACATTTTACCAGTAAAATTGTTGCCGTTATTACAACATCCCCCATTTACAAGCCCTAAGAACATATAGGCTGTAGAACCAGGCCCACTAAAGGTTTGATTGGTGGCAGAGTTAACTAAAGCACCATTTACATAAAGCTTACTTGTTCTTGCAGAACCATCATAAACCAAAGTAACATTATACCATGTATTTAAGGTAAAGTCTGTAACATCAGATATAGTTGAATTATTATAAACAGAACCGATAAATCTTTTATTGGTAAAGTATAATGGAGGCATATTCCAGCCGCCACCGCCAACGTCGCTCGACATGTACATTATAGTACCAGAATTGGTAGTAGGGTAAACCCATGCAGACCAGGTAACTGAAGTACCTCCGCCTACACCTGTATTAGGAATGGAAGGCGTTTTTACTATACTGTTAGAACCGTTGAAACTGAACTCGCTTCTATTAGTATTGGCATAGGTTACATTCGATAAAGTTGAATTATAATTGTTACCGCTTATATCGTACCAGGTAGTACCTGTACCAGGATAGCTGGTTGTATTTTTCGCATTCAGATATAATGATAAACCGGATGTAACAACACCCGTTACATTACCACCAGTAGCATTGCTGATAGTCATGTTTACAGCAATTACATCATTGTTTGCCAGTGTAGAAGTTGTATAGGTACTGTTGGTTGCTCCCGCTATTGCTGTGCCATTTTTGGTCCACTGATAGGTAGGATTGGTAGCAGCTGTTGGCGTAGCAGTAAAAGTTACCGATGTTCCTGCACAAATAGTACTGATATTAGATGTAATAGAAACCGATGCAGCAGTAATAGAACCTGTAGCAGTTACTGTACCACAGCCACCCGTTAAAGTAACGGTATAATTATAAACGCCACTAACAGAAGGGGTACCACTGATGGTAACCAAGTTGCCTGACCACAAACCAGTTACGCCAGTAGGCAATCCACTGAAACTAGCCCCTGTAGCGCCAGTAGTACTATAAGTAATATTGGTAATAGCCGTATTGGTATATACTGTTTGAGTAGTTGTTGCGGCAAGAGAAGTAAGTGTTATAGTATTGGTTGCACTTAAAGTTACTGCAGTAGATGAAGAAGTAGCAAAACATCCGTTTCCATCAGTAACTCTAACGGTATAATTTCCTGCAGTTGAGATAATAGCAGATTGTGTAGTAGCATTATTACTCCATAAATAGCTTACACCAGGAGTAGATGTCAAAGTAACAGAACCACCAGTACAGAATGTAGTTGCACTACCAGCTGTAATAGTAGCTGTGGGTAAAGTATCGATAGTGATAATTGCTGATCCACTCTGAGTTTGATAGCATGCTGAAGTTGCTGCATCTCTTACCCCTATAAGATTATAAGTATATATTCCTTTTACACTAGTTGGAGCAGCTACAGTAGCGGTATTACCAGAAGAAGTAACCGTAGTATTTGTACTGCCATTTATATTATACGTAAAAGTATAAGGAGCAGTGCCTGTAGCACCAGTAAACGTAACATTTGGAGAAGTTGTATTCAGACATACTTCGTTTGTACCACTTATAAAAGCTGATGGATAAGGATTTACTGCTACTGTAGCCGTACCACCTGTAACTACTGTTCCAGCAGAATTAGTCATGGTAACATAGTAATAGGTAGTGCCTGAAGAAGCTGTAGCAGGTGTATAGGTATCCGAGGTAGCAGAAGAACTATGCGTCGCCACTAATGTACCTCCCGTACTACTATTAGTAGTATTGCTATACCAGTTGTAAGAACTTATCGTAGTACCAGTTTGTGCTACTGCATTTACTGTAAGAACAGAGGGAGTAGCATTAATACATAAAGCCTGAGAAGAGGGTGATGGAGATGAAATTCCATAATCTACCATGATATACAACTTACGGGTAGTATAAGTATTGGCATTTGCCATGAAAGTCCAGTCGGGGTTTGCATTGCCGGAATTATTTCCAATTCCTTGGTCATTAATACCCGAGCTTATAAAATTATTAAAGGCAAAGAGTGTTTGTGATGCACCATAATTATGGACCTGGAAACTACCATAACAACCAGCACCTCCTGATCTCGTATCATTAAAATCAAAAGTTCCAGAATTACCACCAATTCCTGACAAAGAATTGCCTTGACTATAGCATTGAGGCCATATTTCTACGTTACCATTCGTACCATCTGCAGTTACATTCGTTACATTAGAACCAGCACTACCATAAACGTGTAAGTTGGTAACCACTTGTTGAAAACCAACGGAAGAATTACTGGCAGGAATTCCTAAATCAGTCAATGAAAGATTGGCATTAAATTTATCCATCGATGCCCAGACCCACTTACTATCCAATTGCATAAAATAAGCAACCCGCTTGAAGCTGATGCCTGATACACCCGAGTTATTTACTGCATAATTAATTGCACTCTGCGTACTATAACCCGCATTAGTTGGTAAATCAATTGCATAAACAACTCCATACTGCGAAGCTTCGCTTACATTGCTGGATGCAAGTGTAGGAACAGTTCCTAACTGAGCAAATGAAATTTCTGTACTAACTATAGTTATAGCTAATAAGACGATTAGTCTGGCAATAAATTTTGTCATATGACCTTGGTTGTTATTGTTCTAATTAATGTCTAAAAATCAAACTAATCTTTAGACTATGTTCTTTCTATTATTGCTTTTAACTTAACAAAACTATCTTTTGTTCATCTGTAAATAAATCCCTCAAACTAGGGGTAAGGCTATCAAAAAGGAATATTTAGTTCTGATTTGATGGATTTACCAACTACATAAACGTTTTAGATGCTTATTATAG
>CAIVPM010000451.1 GCA_903907815.1 uncultured Chitinophagaceae bacterium
ATCTGCGACATGGTAGAGAATGCCAGCACCCTCTTAATATCGGTTTGTGTACAAGCAATTATTGCAGCAAACATAGAAGATATAATACCTACATAACCCACTAAATGTAATGCCGCTTCGGTATTAGAAAAGATAGGAAATAATCTTGCCACCAAGAACACCCCAGCTACCACCATTGTAGCAGCGTGGATTAATGCAGACACCGGTGTAGGGCCTTCCATAGCATCGGGCAACCATATATGTAAAGGGAACATTGCAGACTTACCAGCACCTCCCATAAAGATTAAGCATAATCCCCAGGTAAGGGCAGATACTCCTAAGAAAGAACCTGAAGTAATACTTAAATATTCAGGTGATTGAAGGTTTGTTAGTTTAGCAATTAATAATTTGAAGTCTAATGTTTCGGCATGGAAAGACAGGATCAGAATACCTATCAAGAAACCTAAATCGGCAAAACGTGTTACGATAAATGCTTTCTTAGAAGCCGCAACTGCAGAAGGTTTCTCGTAGTAGTATCCAATTAATAAGAAAGAAGATACCCCCACTAATTCCCAGAACATGTATATCTGAAATATGTTGGAAGAAAGTACCAGTCCTAACATAGAGAAAGTAAATAATCCAAGGAAAGCATAGTAGGTAGCAAAGCGCTCCTCTCCTTTCATATATTCCAGACTAAAGATGTGAACCATCAGGGAAACGAAGGTTACTACTACCAGCATCATTACCGATATAGGATCTATCATAGCTCCTACCTGGATAGATATAGTAGGTGTAAAACTTAACCAGGTATGATTCATTAAAACAATACTCTGATAAGCTCCGTTTATTTTTTCTGAATCGAAGAAATAACTCTTTGCAACAATCAATGATAATACACAGGAAACCAGCAATGCCAATGTACCGATGGTACCAGAGAATTCTTTTAGATATTTCCGTCCAAATATACCCAGCAAGACAAAGCTTGCTAAAGGGAGAATTGGAATCAGTGCAACATAATATTCATTCATAATAATTCAATTCAATTGTTAATCCTTACCATTTTAATTCGTTAGCATCTTCTACATCTACAGAATGATGACTACGGTATAAGTTAATTATAATAGCAATAGCTACAGCAGCTTCCGCAGCAGCAATGGTGATAATAAATATGGTAAAGAACAATCCTTCCAGTTGATGAGGATATAAGTATTTATTGAAGGCAACAAAGTTGATATTTACACTATTCAATATCAGCTCGATAGACATCAGAATAGTAATAACATTTCTTCTTGTTAACAGACCATACATTCCTATAAAGAACAATCCCACACTAAGGAATAATATTTGTATAAGCGGCGTTTGTGACATATAATAAGTTTATAATTATTCTACACTATTTACGTTAGCAGATCCTTTTCTCATGGCTATTACAATACAGCCAATCATTGCAGCCAGTAGCAGGATACTCGCCAATTCGAATGGTAAAGCGTAGCCACCTTTTTCTGTACTGATTAATAAGGTTCCGATATTGGCAACATCTCCGTTTAAAGCAGCACCAGTAGGTTTTGTAAAGGAATGATGATATACTAAATGCAGTACTAATGCTATTCCAAACAAAGATGCTAAACCAGCAAATACCTGTCTCATTACCGGAGGCTTAGGCATATTGTCGTTTGCATTGTGTGTAAGGAAAATGGAGAAGATAATCAGTACTACTATACCACCCACATATACAATAGTTTGTACCGCAGCAATAAACTGAACATCCATCCAATAGTATAATGCAGCTATTCCTATTAAAGAAAACAGTAGCCATATAGCACTACGGAAAATTTTAGCAGAAGTAACTGCCAGAAATGCAGCGCCCAGTATAAAGGCAGCTATGCAATAAAATATAATTAATGATGCGTCCATTATTCTACTCCCTCCCTGATTTTAGAACCATTGTTATTTAATCTTTTGATCAGCATATTTCTGTCCGGTACGCTATGTTCAAAAGTGTTAGCCATTTTAATTGCATCGGTAGGACAAGCCTCTATGCAGAGATTGCACATGGTACACATATCCAAGTGATATATGTGTTGATCTACTGCTTTCTTTTTCTTACCCTCTGCATTCACCTCAAACTTGGTGATTACTTTAATAGAGCCATTAGGACAAGCCAGTTCGCAAGAAGTACAACCAGTACAGGCATGTTCGTTATTCTCATCATGAGGCATAATAACTTCCCCTTTGAAACGGTCGGCCATTTTAAGGGTAGCCCTATTATCCGGATACTCCTGTGTAATAATTTCTTTAGGATGCGTGAAGTAATAGCCTGTCAGCTTCATACCTGTAGCCAAGGACTTTACTGCACTTGCAACCTCTTTTATATAATCTACTATATACATACTTTGAATGTTTTGTGGGTTCTAAAAATGCAGATGATAAATAGCTACTACGGTCATTACCAATAAATTCACCATACTGATTGGCAATAGATATTTCCACTCCAGATTCAATAATTGATCAATTCTAAGACGAGGAAAAGTCCAGCGGAACCACATGATAACAAATATCAAAAAGAACGTTTTGCCAAAGAACCAGATGGAAGAAGGAATATAATCCATAACATGATTAAATCCTTGCAGATGACCAATATGGAAAGGCATCCAACCGCCTAAAAACAAGGTAGCTCCTACAGCACATACAATAAAGATATTGATATATTCTGCCAGGAAGAATAAGGCGAAACGCATACCAGAATATTCAGAGTGGAAACCTGCAGTTAATTCGCTTTCTGCTTCTGCTAAATCGAAAGGAGCTCTATTAGTTTCTGCGGTAACAGCAATCAGATAAATAACAAAGGCAACGATAGCAGGAATATGTCCTTTAAAAATCCACCAGCCAGTTTCCTGTGAAGCGATGATATCCGACACTTTAAGGCTACCACACAATACTATTATAGTAAGGATAGATAAGCCAGCCGATAATTCGTAACTTACTATCTGCGCACCACTACGCATAGCACCCAGTAAAGAATATTTATTACTACTTGCCCATCCTCCCATCAATATACCTATTACAGATATGGAAGAAATGGAGGTGATAAATAATATACCAATGTTTAAATCCCAAATATGAAAACGCTGAGCAAAGTTTACAGGAGCCAGGATCAACATTGCTGCAATCATTACTATAAATGGAGCCAGATTGAATAAGAATTTATCAGCGTGTGTAGGCACAATACTTTCTTTCATTATCAGCTTAACTGTATCGGCAGTACTCTGTAATAAACCCCATGGTCCTACTCTGTTAGGTCCCATTCTTATCTGCATAAATGCAGCAACTCTTCTTTCCATAATTACCAGTACCAGGCCCAGTACAGCAAATAAAGCTATAGCTAAGATTACTATAAGTACGGTCTCAACTGCCAGCACCAGAATGGGGCTCATATGAGCATTTAACCATGCCTGCAGCCATTTTGTAATATGTTCGAAACTAATCATCTTTATAATATTGATAAATTGTTAAATTGATACATTGTTATCTTCTCCTTGTATTACTCATTGCCTCTTTGCCTATTGCCTCCTTTCCTTATCTATCTATATCAGGTATTACTAAATCCAGTGTACCCATAGAAGCAACCAAGTCACCTATCTTGCTACCTTTTGTAATATGGTCTAAACAAGAAAGATTAGAGAAGCCTGGACTTCTGAATTTAATTCTGTAAGGAGTAGTACCACCTTCACTCACCACAAACACGCCAAGTTCTCCTCTTGCAGTTTCTACTCTTTGATAGAACTCTCCTTTAGGCAGTTTCAATACCGCTTTAGTCTTTGCCTGAAAATCTCCTTCCGGTATATTATTAATCAATTGTTCTATGATAGAAATGGATTGTTTTATTTCATTCATTCTCACCATGTACCTTGCCATTGAATCACCAGCAGTTTCTATTACCTCCTCAAATTGAACTTTATTATACACATCGTAAGGATACAGTTTTCTAATGTCGCAATGAACTCCACTTGCACGGGCAGTTGGACCGCTACAACCATAAGAAATAGCATCTTCGTATGTAAGTAATCCTACTCCGTTTACTCTGTTCTGAAAGATAATATTTCCAGTAACCAGCTCTTCGTATTCGTGAAGTTTAGATTTGAGTAAAGGAAGAAATTCTTTAGATACTCTGTGAACAAAAGTTTCATGTGGATCATGCATTACACCACCGGGAACCATGTAGTTCATTGTAAGTCTGGCACCACAGGTATCTTCCATTATTTCGGTCAGTAATTCTCTTTCTCTAAATGCATAGAAGTAAGGTGTAAAGGCACCCATATCCATTGCCATTGCTCCCCACCATAGTAGGTGTGATGCAATACGGGTAAGTTCATCCATGATGACTCTTATGTATTGTGCTCTTTCAGGAACTTCTACCTGTAAAGCCTTCTCTACCAGCAATGCGCATGCATGATTATTAATATGAGAAGACAGATAATCCATACGGCTGGTAACATAGATATACTGACGATAAGAAAGGCTTTCGCACATCTTTTCTATTGATCTATGAATAAAGCCTAAGTCTGGATCTACCTTCTTGATAGTTTCCCCATTTAAGGTAATTACCAAGTGCAACACTCCATGTGTAGCAGGGTGTTGTGGCCCGATATTAATGGTATAATCATCCGATTCCTTCATTGCCACAAAGGATGGCTTTAAAGTATTATCGCTGTTCAGAAGTTCATTTATATGATACATATAATTGTATTATTATTTAATGTTCCCTTAGCGGGATGGTCTTTATAATTTAATCATATTAATAGGGTCTTCGTAATCTTTTCTCAATGGGAAACCAACCCAATCAGCAGGAAGAATCAGCTTTCTAAGATCCGGATGGTTTTTAAATTCCACACCAAACATTTCAAATACTTCTCTTTCATGGAATTCCGCTGTTCTCCAGATATCACAAACCGTTTCAACAACTGGTGTTGTTCTATCCAGTTTACATTTTACCACAATTGTATGACGATGCTTAGTAGAGCTCAAGTGATATACCATTGTAAGATGTGTTTTCCAGTCTACACAAGTAAGACAGAACAGATAGTCGAAATATAGTTCGGCAGAAGCTTTTAGTTTAACAGCAAAAGGCTTCCAGTCATTTGGGTCTACGTTTACGTTTAACCACTCTCCTCCCTCTTCGAATGTAACTGAAGGAAGTAATTCGGTTAACTGTATTTTTAAAGCTTCATTATCCATGTTATTCTATTTAAAAACTAAAGACTAAAAAAGAAAAACTAAATTGTTTTATTGCCTAATAGTTTAATTGTCAATTTTGTATTCTGTATTCATTATCACATCATCACATTAACAAATTATCACATTGCTCTGTCTTCATCCGTGCCAAACTGTCTCTTCTGTTGATCTCTTGTAGTACCATTCTTAATTTGTTCCTGTAAGGTAATTAAAGCATGCATTAACGCTTCGGGACGTGGAGGACAACCAGGAATATATACATCTACCGGTATTACATGATCCACTCCTTTTACTACAGAATAGGTATTATAAAAGAAAGGACCTCCGCTAATAGCGCAAGCCCCCATTGCAATTACATATTTAGGATCAGGCATCTGATCGTACAGTCGTTTTAATGCAGGTGCCATTTTGTTTACGATTGTACCTGATACAATTATTAAATCGGCCTGACGAGGAGTAGCTCTTACTACTTCGAAACCGAATCTGGAATAATCGTATTTAGCAGAAGCTGCAGACATTAATTCAATTGCGCAGCAACTCGTACCAAAGGTTAGTGGCCATAAAGAGTTTGATCTGGCCCAATTTACAACATCCTGTAACGCTCCGACCATAAAGCCGCCTTCATGAGCATTCTCTACTACTCCCGGAAAAGGGAGGTTGCCTTGTGGCGTATTATTTACATCCATTTTAATGCTCCTTTTTTATGTGCGTAAAGAAATCCCATAAAGAGTATGAAAAAGAAAATGATTATTTCAATCAATGCAGGTAATCCTGTTTGTTTTACTACTACTGCCCAAGGATACATGAATACCAGTTCCACATCGAACACCAGGAAGATTAATGCGAACAGGTAATAACCAACATTGAACTGGTTGTAAGGCGTGCCTTCGGAAGGTATACCACACTCGTAAGCTTCTCCTTTTTGAATGTTGGTAGTTTTCTTTACAAAGATTTGTGCAATTAAGATACCTCCTGCCGAAAATGCTATTGCAGCGATGGCTAATGCGATGAGTGTAAATGACCCCATAATCGTTATTTGTTTGCTAACATATCAACATTTTCTTATTCAGCAATGCACTGTTGATAAAGTTATTCTTTCTGGTAATAATTTTCTTTAATTAATGAAAGTTGTCAAGACATTTCTATCTCAAAAACTTTGTCAAAATTAGTAGTTTAAAGTTTCAACAACGAATGACATTCGTCAGTATGTGTATTGTTTGTTATCATTCTCTATTATTTCCAGCTATAAAACTGCTATAATAAGTCTATTTTTAATTGAATATTAATCTGCTTTAAATGCAGTTTTATTCAGTACATAGCAGTGTTATTTAAATTATTCCTTTTATTAATTTAACTTATAGATTTAAAGGCCTTCCCCAAACAATCTATTACATCTGATATGAGCATACTTTCCATGCTTTGATTTTCCAATGCTATATCGGCAGCAAGACCGTGTAGATAAACAGCAATTTTAGCAGCATCAAAAGAATCATACCCTTGTGCAAGGAAGGCTACAATCATTCCGGTAAGAGCATCGCCTGAACCTCCTTTGGCAAGACCTGCATTTCCTGTTGAGTTTACAAATACTTCCCCTTTATCTGTTACAATTGTTTTATGTCCTTTTAACACCACTGTTATTTCAAACTCTTTTGCTACTTTAACAGCTGTATTAATTCTATCTTCTACCAGATCGTGCTGACCAAATAATCTGTCGAATTCTTTAGGGTGAGGGGTAATAACACTTCCCTTGGGAATATCATTAAACATCTTTTTATTGAGGGAGATAATATTCAATGCATCGGCATCTAACACTATGGGAATATTTTTAGCGGTTAGGAAATACTCTAAAAGTCTTTTACTGCTTTTATCAATACCCATCCCTGGCCCAATAGCAATTGCATTGAATAATGAGAAGTCGAGCTTTTTGCTTCCTCTCATTTGTACCATTGCTTCGGGAATAGCAGTCTGTAAAATTGACCTTTCAGTTTCAGGAACATTTACCGTTAGTAATCCTACCCCTGAGCGAAGACAAGCTTTTGCTGCTATAACTGCTGCCCCCATCTTTCCTTTATTACCAGCAATTAACAGGGCATGACCATAATTACCCTTGTGTGAATCGGCCTCTCTGTGTTTAATTAAATTGCTAATGAGTGTTTTCCCAATCGTTTTCATCGTTCAAATTTAATATGAATTTAGAAGCTGTTTGAATTAATTACAAGAATAACTTCTTTTATTTGCCTTCATTATTAATTTTATGAAATTTATTATAACCAATCTATTGTTTTTAATAACGATATGTTTTAGCAATAGTACTTATTCTCAAAGCTCTTTTACCGATACTATATCTGTAATAACCTATAATGTTAATAATTATGGAACGCCATCAAGCGGCAGTTGCCCTACTACTGGCTCTCCGCTTAGACACGGTTATTTAAAGAATATATTACAATATCTTCAATCACCTGACATTATAGGGTTTGAAAAAATATATGGTACACCCAACACTTTTTGTACAGATACTATTCGAATGAAAGTAATGGATAGTATTTGTAAAGGTTGTTATAGCAATACAGTGTATACGAATGTATCAGGTTATAAAAAGACAAATATGCTATTCTACAAAAACACTAAGTTTGGCTATTTAGGAACAATTGGTATTTATACTGCAGACAATAATATAAGTGATATAAACCTTCATAAGCTTTATTATAAAAGCCCATCTTTACCAACCACTCACGATACCATATTCTTAAATGTAATTGTGGTTCATGATAAATCAGGGTCAGGTGTCTCTGATTCAGCAACCAGATCTACTGAAATTGGAGGTGCGATGAGCTGGCTTGCTAAAAATGTACATCAATCAGGTAATTATATTATCATGGGTGACTTTAATACACAATCCTCCAATGAAGGTTGTTTTCAGCAAATGATTAATAATACCGACACTCTTATACAATTTTATGACCCGCCTAATCAGTTAGGATTATGGTCGGCAAATCCTACTGCTTTTTCAATGTACCTAACACAAAGCACCCGTACTACTGACCCAGGTGATTGTGCTTCTACTAGTGGCATGAATAATCGTTATGACCATTTGTTATTAAACAGACCTATCATGAATGGTTATAAAAATATTCAATATATTGCTGGTTCATACAAAGTAGTAGGTCAGGATGGTTTACATTATAATCAAGCAATCAATGCCTCTCCTACAAATAATTCAGTACCACCCAATGTTCTTAATTCTTTATATTTAATGAGTGAACATTTGCCTGTAGCTGTTAAACTGATTATCAGTAAACCCAAGAATTCTTTGCCCGTTAATTTTTTATCTTTCAGAGCCACTTATCTACACTATAAAGTTTCTCTTGAGTGGAGTGTGGGGAATGATGATGAAACCAATTATTATGTAATTGAAAGAAGTATGGACAGAGAAAATTACTTTGTTTTAGACAGCATTTTTGCTACCCAACATAACCGAGGTAAATACTCTTATTTTGATCGTAATTTATCCGAAAACAAGACCTTGTATTATAGAATAAAACAATACCATAAAAATGGCTCTGTACAATACAGTACCGTACAAATTATTACTATAAACTCCATATACCAAGCTTTGAATATATATCCTAATCCTTTGAAGAATACGCTGGCATTTGATGTTGAATCAATTGATAATGGATTAGCCTCTGTAGACATCATAAATAGTGTAGGACAAGTTGTGATGCATATTAAAACAGTATTAGCAACAGGAATTCAACATCAAAGTATAGACGTAGCTAAACTTCTGCATGGCGTATATTTATTGAAGCTAACAACACTGCACAATAGTTATAGTGCGAAGTTTATAGTGGAGTAATCTTTTAACCCAAATTACTTAATCAATTTCTATATTGTATTTGCTTAATAATCCGGTAACTGCGGGTAAAGAAAACTTAGCTTTTTTTATCTTATTAATTTCAGGATCGAAGGCATAGTTTATTGCAGTACGAAAGTCTGCTTTATCGAGTATGGTTCTTATAAAGGAAGCACTTAGCAAATCGCAATTGGTAAAGACAGCTTCGGTAAGATCGGTTTCGCCGAAGTCTACTTCTTTCAACATACAATTGATGAACTTCGTTTTTTTCATCTTCTTCTGATAGAAAGAAGAATAATCCAACTGACAGTTTTGAAAGTAAACTGCGAAAAGAAATTCGCTGGAAGTGTTGAAGGTAATACCCATCAATTTACAATCGATAAAGCGAACTGTTTTGAAGCCTGAATTATCTACCAATGACAAAGACAGATTGCAGCCTGTAAATGTACAATCGATAAAATCGTTGCTGGTCAGATCGCATTTCTGAAAGTTACAATTAACAAACTCACAGTTATTAAACTCACGATAAGAAATCTTCTTGCCAGAATAATCTATTCCTGAGAAAGTTTTATCGTCGTGAATCTTTTCCATGGTTAATAATTTTATTAATCGGTATAACTTGAGTAGTGAATTCGTGAGTCGTGAGACTTATCTCGTGAGAAAAACTACTTAGGAATTACATAAGCTTCAATATCCTTTAGGGTAATAGTATTGCCCGAGAGAATGATAAGACGTTCTACCACATTTCTTAGTTCCCGTATATTTCCTGTCCAGTTATATTGTTGCAAAGCTACTATTGCTTTCTTTTCCATTTCCTTTACTGGCTGACCATAATCTGTAGCAACATCGGTGAGGAACTTATTGATCAGCAAGGGTATATCATCTCTCCTTTCGTTGAGGGATGGTACATGTACCAGGATCACTCCAAGACGGTGGTATAAATCCAGTCGGAATGCTTTGTTATCTACCTCTTCTAAAAGGTTTTTATTAGTAGCGGCTATAACTCTTACATCCACACTTATTTCCTTCTCGCCCCCTACTCTGGTTATCTTTCCTTCCTGCAATGCTCTTAATACTTTTGCCTGAGCGCTTAAACCCATATCCCCTATTTCATCGAGGAATAAGGTACCTCCACTTGCTTGTTCGAACTTACCTATACGTTGCTTAATAGCCGATGTAAAAGATCCTTTTTCGTGACCAAACAATTCGCTTTCTATCAGCTCGGATGGAATTGCAGCACAGTTTACTTCTACCAACTGACCTGTACCAGCACGGTTGCTCTTTTCGTGTAACCATCTTGCCACCAGTTCTTTACCACTTCCATTCTCGCCTGTTATTAAAACACGGGCATCGGTGGGTGCAACTTTATCAATGGTTTCCTTTATCTTTTTTATAGCATCACTCTCTCCTATTATCTCCTGTACATTGGATACTTTTCTTTTTAGAATGCGGGTTTCTTTTACCAGTACATTCTTATCGGTAGCATTGCGGATGGTGATGAGTAATCTGTTTAAATCGGGGGGCTTGGAAATGAAATCGAAGGCTCCTTTCTTTACGGCTTCTACCGCTGTTTCAATATTACCATGTCCACTAATCATAATGATTGCGGCATCAGTATTTGCTTCTGTAGCTTTCGACAAGAACTCCAACCCATCCATCTTTGGCATTTTGATATCGCAGAGAACAACATCGAAGTTGCCCGCCATAAGCTTTGCAAAACCTTCTTCGCCATCAGCTGCTTCCTGTACCGTATGACCTTCATTGGTGAGTATATCTTTTAATACACTACGTATTGATCTTTCGTCGTCGATTACTAAAATGTTAGGCATAATATTTTATTTTCAAGTTACTGGTTTTTAGTAACCAGTTACTAATTGTTTATTTAATTATTGAAGACTCTGGAATGTAATATCAGGCTTCCTACGCGGAGCATGGTGCTACCATATTCCAATGCTAATTCATAGTCGCTACTCATACCCATACTGAGGGTATCCCAACCTTGCTTTTCTTTGTGTTTATTGAATAGTGATGAAAGATAATCAAATTCTTTACGAATAACATTCTGATCGTCGGATAGACTTGCCATACCCATTAATCCTTTTATCTGTACGTTGGATAAAGGTGCTTTTGCCAGCTCGGCCAAGGCATCTTTCAACTCTACAAAATCGAACCCAAACTTTGTTTCTTCCTGTGCAATATGTACCTGTAAAAGACAAGGAATTATACGATTGATTTTAATGGCTTGTTTATTAATCTCCTGCAATAGCTTTATACTATCTACTCCATGTATGAGATAAACAAATGCTGCAATCATCTTTACTTTGTTGGACTGCAGATGTCCTATAAAATGCCAGTGAATATCTTTTGGTAAAGCTGCTTCTTTTTCGAGTAACTCCTGTACATAATTCTCGCCAAAATCTTTATGTCCCAATGTTATCAGTTCTTCTACATCGCTAATGGGTTTTGTTTTGGTAACCACCACGAGAGTAGCATTCTTAGCAGTTGCTTTTTTAGTTATCTTATTATAGTTATCCAGTATTACAGGCATGTGTTTAATTTTATGAGGTGCAAAAGTAGGACTTTGAATACAAGGCACAATGGCATCAAGGCACAGAGGCACAAAGTAATACAGATTTACGCTGAACGCTGAATGCTTAATGCTAAACGCTAATACAAGGTAGTTTAATAGTTACTGGTTGCTGGTAATACATTTATTATATAAGAATCGGTTTATAGCTTTTTACTATAAACCGATTCTTATATTCTCTTTCTATCTTTTTTATTCTATCCTTTATATTAGAACTTGAATTTTAATCCTCCTGTTAGTATATATTTTCCGTAACCGGCTTCTAAGAAGATTGCAGCTCTTGGGCTTAGGTTAAAATCTGCTCCTAAGGATGCCTGATATGCAAATTCGGTTGGATTGGTTGCCAGGTTGTTCAGTTTTACTCCACTTGCATCTGTAATTCTTTGATTCCAAACGTTTACACCTACTGCAGTTCTAATATAGGCATTGACTTTTGCCATATCGACCGGGGCAAAATAATTAACCATATTAATCATTACTGACCAACTTTCGAGAGATGCATTATAGGTAGGAGGATCGTTTGGTAATGCTCCGAAATTATAATACGGCGCGGAGGTTTTGCCATAGAACCCCATCACTCCTATGCTGGTGAAACGGCCAAACTGATAATCGAGGGCTGCATGAATAATGCCTGTCTGTTCGTAGTCGCCTATGTTTACGTGATGACTGGTAAGATCGGGTAACAGATACTTATCCAGATTGGGAAAACCATATCCCACCGATATATTTACAGTAGGAATGAACTTAGGAATCTCTTCTTTATTCTGGCTTTGATTGTTAGTACTCTGTGCCTGACGGTGATGGTAAGGACGAGAATAATAACGGCCTCCAACAAATGGACCAAAACCCATGCGAACCTGTGCGCTTAACTGTGAAGTGGCAGCTGTAATTAATGCTGCGACAATGGCTAATGATAAAAAGTATTTTTTCATAATTTCTATTTTATACAGTATACGATACAAAAAGCATACCAAAGTTTAAATGATAATGGAAAATGGAAGATTGATGATGGGTAATTTATAATTGATAATGGATGATTTAAGTATAAAATATACTTACTAAAAAGCCCCTGTACTTTTTGGCACAAGGGCATGTTGTTTAATTTTTTTAAAAGAAATCACCGTACTTATTCTGGGTTAAATTGCTTCGAGCTCGACTATTATATCATTTTCCTGACTACGCTGAATGTAGATTTCTACCAATTCTTTTTTGAAGCCTGGTGCTGTAATTGTTGCGGTTTGTAGTCCGCACATAATACGTGGGAACTCGATTAAGCCGATTTCATTTGCTGACGCTTTTTTGTTTGTCTTTCCGATTACAATTTCTGCAGTTGCTGTTGGAATTGTGCGTCCTCCTGCTTTAGTAATTACTTTAATATTTAAAATAGTATGGTGATGTATGACTGGTGGAAGCTTGGTAATTTTCACTAATTCATCGTAAAACTCTGGATTGGCTGCTTTAAAAGCTTTACCCATTAATAAGGCACTATCGATAATATTATCGACTACTTTGAAGGCATCGTGATATGCTTTTGTATCGACAGGGCTAACGGCGTGAAGCGATGTAGTATTACCCTTTGCACTTACAAAACTGGTGATTAATAATTGCACAGCGGTTAGTTGTGCAGCGGTAACATAATCGGGTGTAAGAAGAGCCAAATTTGCGAACAACAAATCGTGCATTGCCTGTGCTCTTACGCCTGCTTTTGCATCGGCAATATGATTATAATCAGAAGAGCTAATAAATAGCTGTGCCATTAACTCTGTTTTTCCAAGATCGGAAAGTTTGACGAATGCGAAACCACATAACATGGCTATCTGCTGTGCCATTGTGGTTTTATCATCGTCTTTAGTTGTTGTGAAACCAGTTAAATTAACTCCTACTACCAATGCTTTTGCATTTAGATCGTCGTGGGCAGTAAGAAACTTTGCATGCACTGCAGAGAAGCCTTTATTGGTTCCATAAATTGCTATTGAAGTATCTTTCAGGGTAAGACTTCTGAACCCTATATACATTGTTGATTTTGAATTATCAATTGCGTCCATTGTAATTTAATTTATTTGATGAAGCTTAAAACGGTTAAAACATTTTAAGCGTTTAACATAATGAATCGTTCTTTTTTCACGATGACTATTCCATACATTAAATTTTAGAAAATGGCGTTTATATGTGAATGAATATGTATGTGCGTTCTATTTAGTAGCGCATTTGTTGTGTTTGAGCTGGTCTTTTGTGTGTTGCCCCGATCATTTATCATGTTTTGCTTATCCTTTGTTGTGTTTGAACTGGTCATTTGTGTGTTGACCCGATCATTTATCGTGTTTTGCCTATCCTTTGTTGTGTTTGAGCTGGTCTTTTGCGTATTTGCCCGATCATTTATCGTATTCTGCCTATCCTTTGTTGTGTTTGAGCTAGTCTTTTGTGTGTTGACCCGATCATTTATCGTGTTTTGTCTATCCTTTGTTGTGTTACCAATGTTGTTTGCAATACTGTATGAACAGCCAGTAAAGTACTTTCTACAAACAGTAAAAACAATAAAAGGTATGTGCTTTTGATGAAGCATGATAAACAAATAAATATTTTAAAATAGAAAAAGATGCATGAGACCAGATAGTTGCATCCTGAAGAATAGAATGCAAAGGTGTAGGGGAATAATTTAGTAATACATGATAAGTATCATGATTTGAAACATTAACAAAAATAATGTGCTAATGTGCTAATTTGCTGATGTGCTAATGAAATACAAGGGAGACAGGAGACAGGAGATAGGAATACAGCTGAACGTTTAACGCTGAATGCAGAACGCTAATACAGGGAGACTAGAGTAAGGAGATAGGAATCAGGAGAATACAAAAACTAATGGATTTGACTTTATTTTTATTTGGGTGGGATGGTTAAAATCTATTATTTTGAGAGGTAATTTCAGTTAATTGACCTGTGACTGAAAAGCTAAGCGTGAATAGCAATTGATGATGGATGATTGATGATTGATAATGAATATATGTAAACGCTTGCGGTATTGATGATACAGATAATTCGAAATGGGAAATGCAGCTTTAATCTGCAAATGATTACGAAACAGGCGCAACCTGTTCTAAGGATGACTCTGCATCTTTTGTATGTTGATCCGAGAGGGGGTTTGAGCGGCAGCGATGGGAATGAGTTTTTACTATAAGAAAGCTGCTGATACGCAGAGTCCTTTTTCTTTGATTCTGTTGTGAAGTTGAAATAACTAATATAAAAAGAGACGTCTGCGAGGAAGGATACTCTGTTGGAAATAAAATTAATAATATGACTAAACTTATTAATTACGAGGATGAAGACATCTTTGATGTTGTCTTTAAACTTGAGAAGTCTTTTGGTTTGAAATTTGAGGATGATGCATTTTATAACGTAAATACTTTTGGCGAAATGTGTGATGTAATTATCAGCAAAATTCAAGGAGAAAATTTAGAGAACTGCTCATCACAACAAGCTTTTTATAAAATTCGCAATGCGATTTCTGCTACTTTATTAATTGATAAAAACCTAATAACGGTAGATACCAATCTTAATGATATTTTTACAATAGAAACTAGAACACAGAAAATTAAAGAACTACAGGACGAACTTGACATTAGATTTGATATTTTGAGTATCCAATCTTGGTTAAGTTCTACTATATTTTATGGTATAATAATTTCACTTGCCATGTTTTTCTTTAAGTGGCAAATAGCATTAAGCGGACTTACCCTTTTTATAACAATGAGTTGGATAGCTAACAAGTTCTTAGTAAAGGAATTTGAATTTAAAACAGTAGGTCAGTTATCAGATAAAATTGTAAGAGAAAATTATGTTGAAATCAGGAGGGAAAAAGGAACAATTAATAAACAAGAAATCTTGAATATAATCATTGACACATTTAATAAAGAACTTTACATAGAAAAAAATTATTTAACAAGAAATGATAAATTTGGCTGGGCTACATA
>CAIVPM010000452.1 GCA_903907815.1 uncultured Chitinophagaceae bacterium
CCGATAGTATGATTATTCTCAACAAAGGAAAGGCACTCGTAAGTGGTTCCGTAAAAGAGTTGCTCGATAATAAAGCACTTCTTGTAAAAATAGAAGTTGATAACCCCACTGAAGCTTACAGTATACTTTCACTAACAGTATTCCATCAAAAGCAAACTATTAATGGCAATACTTTGGAACTCAACATTCAAAAACAGGACATACCTGCAGTAAATAAAATGCTGGTAGAACAGGGCATCAATGTAATAAGTATTGTTTACAAAAAGCCTTTAGAAGAATTGTACATGAATCTCACTAAATCCCATTAACAGATGATAAAACTTATAAAAGTAGAACTCTTCAAGATAGCAGCAAAGCCAAGAAGTTATATCGGGCTACTCGCTATCACTATTATTGTGCTGCTGATTCAGATGGCTATGCTGGCAGATGGTAAAGGCTTTCTCAGTTTCATCTTCAGCTCTTTCTCTCAGAGCTTTGACATAGAAGGAAAGATACTTAATGGTAATCTCGTAGCATTTATAGTACTGCAAATGCTGGTAATGCAAATGCCTTTATTAATAGTATTTGTTACCGGAGATATCATCAGTGGGGAAGCGGCAGATGGCACTTTAAGACTAATTGCAGGCAGGCCTTTCAGTAGAACAAAAATTTTCTTTGCCAAGTACACTGCATCCGCTATTTATACAGCCATACTAACTATCTGGCTTGGACTCATGGCTCTGTTATTAGGAAGAATATTATTCGGCAACGGCGATATGATAGTCCTTAAATCCGATTCACTCACCGTTATCCGTAGTGCCGATGTTTTGTGGCGTTATATGGCCGCTTTTGGTATTGCTTTCTTAAGCCTACTGCTCATTGCCAGTTATTCCTTTTGCATCTCCGCATTCAGCAACAATTCCATTACACCTATCATTATCTGTATGGGAACCATTATTGTATTTACCATTATTGGCACCCTCGATATCCCTTTCTTTGATTATATAAAACCATTCCTCTTTACTACCCATATGATTGTTTGGAGAGATATGTTTTACAATCCCCTTCAGTGGACCGATATAGCCATTTCGATAGGCATCATATTATTTTATATCGTACTCTTTACCACCATAGGCTGGTATCATTTTAAAACAAAAGACATACTTATATAATGAATAAAATAATCCTTTTTATCGCGCTTTTCTTAGGTGCTACGCAGCTACAGGCACAAGATGCTAAGGCCATTATCCGCCAGTGCAATCTATCTTATGCCACTATCAAAGACTACAGCTGCAATATCAATCTTACCTTTGATATACCAGGTTTAAATATCGGCACTATCGATGGTTCAGTATATTTTAAGAAGCCTACCAAGTTTAGAATAAAGACTAAGGGCATTGCATTCTTACCCAAACAAAATCCAAATCAGATACCGCAGATAATGGCCGACACCAGTAGCTTTACACCATTGTATATTGGCAAAGAAACCATTGCTGCACAGAACGTGAATGTAATACAGATGGTTCCCCTGAAAGATAACGATGTAGTAGCTGCGAGGTTTTATATCAATGCTAAAGGGCAAATTTTGAAAGCACAGATTTCTACCAAGGAAAACGGAACTTCTGATATCATTAATGTGTACGATGATAAAGTATCTACTCAGTTGCCTGCTTCTTCTGTTATCAGCTTCGATATGAAGAAATTTAAAGTGCCTAAGATGGTGGCTGTAGATATCAATTCAAAGAATACAAAAAAGCCAGGCGATAACAATAAAACAACTGGCTCTGTAACCATGAAATTTTCCAGCTACAAAATAAATCAGAATATCCCCGATATAGTGTTTACAGAGCAATAAGGGGAAATGGATTTATTCTATTAGTTGAAGGATCAGTCAATGTGCTGCTTTTATATCATTTACTTAATAACATCTGTTATGTATTTTGTATTGGCTATTTACTCAGAACTTACAACTTATTACATCAAACATCCTTTACTCCATGCTATTCTTCCATAATATGGACCGTTTATACATAGTAACAATTTAAGCCCAACCATTCATCCCTTCAAAACCTTTGTTTATCTATATTCTGTGTAGATAAGAAAATTAATTCCCCCTTTTTTGCACTGCAATAACAAATTAGAATGTATGAATAGAATAATTTACTCAATAGTATTATTGATTGTTTTTGGTTTTACAACCTCTGCACAAACCATATCCACTATAAATGGAAATGTAAAAGACGAAAAGGGCAAAGCGTTGTCCAATGTTACAGTATCCTTGTTGTCTGCTAAAGATAGTGTGCTGATAAAAGCAGCCGTTACAGATGCTAATGGTCATTATGAGATTGTAACCGCTCAAAAGGGTAACTGCCTTTTGTATTTTAGTAGTGTAGCACATATAGCTTTGTATTCAAACACTATTAATCTTACTGACATTGAAAAGTATAATGCGCCCACAGTTAGCTTGATTTCTGCCTCAGCTAAACTAAATGATGTAGTAATAGTGTCGTCCCGTAAACCTATGATTGAAGTTAAAGCTGATAAAACAGTTTTTAACGTGGAAAGTAGTATCAATTCTACTGGCAGCAATGCTATGGAGTTGTTACAGAAGAGTCCAGGTGTTACAGTTGATAACAATGATAACATCAGCATGAAAGGAAAGAATGGCATTAAAATTTATGTGGATGGCAAAATGATGCAACTTGATTCAAAAGACCTTGCCGCTTACCTAAAAAGTATCAATAGTAATGATATTGAAGCGATAGAAATGATTAGCAATCCAAGTGCTAAATACGATGCCAGTGGCAATGCAGGTATCATTAATCTTAGATTAAAGAAAAATAAAAAGTATGGGACAAATGGCAATGTAAATGCAACTTATATACAAGGAATAACGCCCAAAGGGAATGGTTCAATGAGTTTGAACTATCGTGATAAAAAGATTAATGTATTTAGCAATGTAGGTGGTGATATTGGTTTAAGGGAGAACACTTTGAACCTTTATCGCTTACAGGCTGATACTATTTATGACCAACATAGTGTGAACAGAAATGACCAACAATCTGCTAATATAAAACTTGGAGCTGATTACTTTATTAATAATAAAAGTACAGTAGGTATTATGGCGAATGGTAACTTTAGTGATGATAAGTTTACCAGTAACGGTAACACTATTGTGTCTTATAATCCTACACAAACTTATTTAAAAACATTGCAGGCTCTAAATAATAATCCTGGTAGTAGAACGAATGCTAATTTTAATATTAACTATCGCTTTGCAGATACTTCAGGTACTGAAATAAATTTTGATGCAGATCATGGTTTGTTCAGGGGTAGCAGACATAGTTATCAACCTAACTATTATTTGTATCCAGTATCAATACTGAACTATTTTGTAATTAATAAAAATTACACTCCAACCGATATTGATATTAATACCGCCAAATTAGATGTTGAACATAAATTGTGGAAGGGTAAAATAAGTTATGGTATAAAGTATTCTAATGTAAAGACTGATAACACTTTTGATTTCTATAATGTAAATGGAAATGTTGATATTAAAAATCTTGAAAAAAGTAACAGTTTTGTATACAATGAAAATGTAAATGCAGGATATATTAATTTCAACCGAACAATTAATCCAAAATGGAGCATTCAGGCAGGATTAAGATTAGAGCAAACAAATAGTGAGGGTAAGCTTACACGAGCAGATGGTATTCAACAATCTGACGATGATGTAAAGAAGGATTATTTAGATTTATTTCCAAGTGCTGCAATTACCTGGACTATAAATACTAAGCATAGTCTTAACCTTACATACAGTAAGAGAATAGATCGCCCAAGTTATCAGGATTTAAACCCTTTTGAAAATAAACTGGATGAGTTGACTTATCAGAAAGGGAATGCATTTCTTCGTCCACAATATACGCAGAGTGTAGAGCTAACACACACTTTTATGGGCTTTATAAATACAACGGTTGGGTATAGTCATGTTAGCGATTTTGCTACAGAAGTAACAGATACTGTTCACAATGCAACTTTTGTTCAACAAAGAAATCTGGCCACACAACAAATACTCAGTTTCAATATTGGTACACCTACTCCAATTAAAAAATGGTGGAATGGTTACTTTAATTTTTGGTATAGCTATCAGATGTTTGATGGTGCAATAGATTCTAATAAAGTAAAAATAAATGTGCCACTTTATGGGGCTTATCTACAACAGTCCTTTACGCTTGGTAAAGATTATTCTGCTGAATTAAGTGGATGGTTTAATGGCCCAGGTATTTGGGGAGGTACATGGAGAACTAAAGCACAGGGAGGTCTTGATTTCGGAGTTCAAAAATTGTTCCTACAAAAGAAAGCTACAGTTAAACTTAGTGTAACAGACTTTTTAGGCACAATGAGCCCGTGGAGAGCTGACAATGATTTTGGTGGAAACATTATTCATGGGAGTGGTACATGGGAAAGCAAAACTATTCGTCTAAGTCTTAGTTATCGCTTTGGCAATAATCAGGTAAAAGCTGCCCGCGATAGAAAGACTGGAATTGAAAGTGAAGCTGGTAGAATTAAATAATTGTCTTAACTTATTTATGAAATTTTATGTAGCTATTTTAAAAGGCTTTCAAAAATAACTCACTAAGATAGTTATTAACATCAAACCCAGATTATAAATAGAACATCTATTCATAATCTGGGTTTTTGTTTTGTAGGCCTTAATAGTAAACCTCTTTAGTAGCCTGTTCTCGTTGTTGTTTCATCAGCACAATTCTTTGTTCCAGTATAGTTTTATCTACCCATAAATCTTCCAGTATTTTAGCTTGTGTAGACTTTGATTTATTAAGCTGCTTTTCATAAGCAATTTTCAACCAGTAATAGGAAAGAAGAGCACCCAGTATAAATGCAATTGCAAGTACAAAATATATTTCCATGATAAACAATTTTGCCCTAAAAGTATCTTAAGGAAACTCCAACTTGAAATGATGTGCAAAAGTTAATTGCATTCTTGGAGCTATTCTCAAACTGCCTCTTTAAGTTATAATGAGTTCTTCCTTTTATTGTAAACGGGCAATAACATAAGGCAAAGAAACCCTACCACCATTACAATAATAGTTTGTGCAAACCATTGAATGGTGCCATTAGCAATACCATATTCATATTTTATACCATTTCCTTCGAGGGCAATGGCTAAAAAGATAGCATAAGTTCCAATACCTCCGGGGGTAAGTATCATACCAATACTTCCAAAAGCCAGACAAGTAATTGCTTCTTTAATGCCCATTCCTCCGGTAGCAGCAGTGGCATACAAGCCTATCCAGGTACCCAGCACATAACATAGCCAGATAGCAATAGTATAGATAGCAAAGAGGAATTTGTGTTGTAGTTTGCTCGCAGAAATTAGTCCTTCTAAAATACCCAGCAATATCTTTTTTATACCTTTAATAATCTGCGCGTATTTCCCTGAAACGATTACCCAGATTATGCTGACAATTATTGCTACTGCTATGGTTATATAAATACCAATTTGCAAAGTAGTAATGGCTTTGTGCTGACTACCAGGCATATTATCTTTTACGTAATCATATCCGGAACTAACTACATCGAACTGAAAAATGAAAGCTAATAAAAATATGATACCCAGACAAACTACATCGAAAGCTCTTTCTGCTACAATAGTTCCTACAATTTTTTCGGCAGGTACTTTCTCATATTTAGCAATAATGGTACATTTCAAAACTTCACCTAAACGGGGTACAGCCAGATTGGCAAGATAGCCAATCATTACCGCAAAAAAAGTATTAGGTATACAAGGCAGATAGCCCATTGGTTCCATTAATAATCTCCAACGTAAAGCACGTGCAAGATGACTGATTGTAAGAATTATAAAAACCGGAATGAATAAGAGATAATTGGCAGAAACAATTGCCTCTTTGAACTTTCCAAACTCGCTATCAGGTATTTGATGTAGACTCCACCATACCAGAAAAATTCCCAATCCAAGGAAGAATGCATACTTGAAAAGATTGGCAATTTTTTTATTCATTAGTAATTAGTTATTGTAAAACACAAACCCTTTGTAGGTTTTAAGGATGCAAAATAAACAATTTACAAAACAGATGTTAGTTTTTATGATAAATTCATATTATCAATTAATCTCACTCCATTCAGATAGGCAGCAATTAATACCACCATTTTATTGTTATAAGTTTCAGGAGCCTCTATTGGAGCTAAGTTTTCTGCATCGGCAATAGCAATATAATCTATGGGATTAAACCCAGCCTCTTCCATCATTAAGGTAGCTTGTTTGTGAAG
>CAIVPM010000453.1 GCA_903907815.1 uncultured Chitinophagaceae bacterium
TAATACCCTTAGCTGGCAGAATGCTACTGAAATAAATACTACCCATTTTAATATACAGAAAAGTACAACAGGTAAAGACTTATCTACTATAGTTATTGTAAATGCAAAAGGTGCGAGTGAGTATTCTTTTCAGGATATTATTAAAACGGAGGATTCAAGATATACTAAATTGTATTATCGCTTAGAAATAGTAGATAAAGACGGCAGTAAAACCTATAGTGAGGTAAGACAATTATCCATCATCAATTCTCCATTCTCCATTACCCCAAATCCTGCTAAAGACTTTGTTACTATTAGTGGTAACAATATCAAGCAGCTAACTTTAGTAGATTTTACAGGTAGAACAGTTATAAGAAAAGAGGTAAATGGTAATAGCATTAAACTTGCTATCAGTAATTTATCCAAAGGGATTTATATGGTAAAAGTTACTTTACAGGATGGAAGTGTACAAACAGAGAAACTAGCTATTAAGTAAGTACCTTTTTTATTATAGTTGTAGAAACCCTGCAAGGAAACTCTTGCAGGGTTTCTTGTTTAAATAACTGTATTGGTTCTACCCTTGAAGGAGTTTAAACGTAAATAGGCTTAAACGTTGCTAAACTTGCTATCAAAAATCATAACATCTTCTTATTGGATATGATAGTTGTCAGTTAAGCTGTTTCTTTTATTTCTGCCTTAATTTAAGTTATAATTTTGCCTAAAATCTACATTTATGAGCCAGAAATCAGTAGCTGTATTTTGTGGCAGTCGCGAAGGTGATTTCCCTATTTATACTTCCCACGCTATACAATTGGGCAAAATTTTAGCCCGCAAACAAATGACTATTATTTATGGAGGAGGCAAACGTGGACTAATGGGCGCTTTGTCCGTAACAGCAATGAAACATGGAGGTACTGTAATTGGCGTAATACCAGACTTTCTATTACAGAAAGGACATACTAATACCGATATTACAGAACTGCGTATTGTAAGCGATATGCATGAACGTAAAAAACTAATGTACGAGCTTTGTAATATGGCTATTGTACTTCCTGGTGGATTAGGTACTATGGACGAACTATTTGAGATGATTACCTGGAACTCTTTAAAAATACATGATAAAAAAATTGTGCTACTTAATTCAGGAAACTATTATCAACCGCTGATTAATCTGTTGGATGAAATGCAAAGCAGTATGTTTTTGCACGAAAACTGGAGAGAAAGAATAACCGTAGTAGATTCTCCCGAAAAAATATTCCAAGCTGCACCTGTTGTTGCAGCTTCTGTGAAGTAATAACAATATCTATGGAAAACAAAGAAGGCTAATCATTTATGATTAGCCTTCTTTTCTTGTAGCAGGTGCTATTGTCAAATCTAACCGTTTCATAAAAGATATGAAAGCTTTCTACAGTGTAGCTCTACATCTTGTACGTGTTGGACTAATGGATAAGGATAAGTTTCTTAGCCTTCATGATACGGAAACTTATAAAGATGAAGAAAGTTGATAGCCTAATTGACTAGGCAACTTTCTCTAATATCTTCTTGGTCTTTATCACGGTCTTATTACTACAGTCTGCAATCTTGCAAATCTCACGGATGGTTAAGTTCTTCTTTAGAGCTTTAACTATCAACTGGGTTGTTTCTTTTTCCATAAAGTCAGCATCGCTCTCAACTGACTTGTTAGGACGACCCAGACGACCACCCTTCTGAACATAGACTTGACGACCTACAGTAGTCCTTTCTTTGATGTTCTCAAGTTCCATTTCGTATAATGAGGACATAACTGAGCTAATCATTTTCCAGATAGGGTTCTTTTTACCGTTGGGTCTGGACTGCAATCCTATATTCCTAACTACTACATTAACTTCTTTATCCTCCAACCATTCAAGGGTTCTGATAACATCCCCTGTATTACGACCTAAACGGCTAAACTCTTCTACCACCAATTCTGACACTTTACCATCTTCAACTAACTTGGTTAGTTCTATCCCCTTTGGTCTTTCCTTAAAACCAACAGAACCTGAGACCTTATCCATAAGAACTAGGTCGTAGTTTTCTTTGTCGGCGGTAAATCTATCCCCTGATTGTTGAAGCGTGCTAACTCTGTTGTATTTTACCTTCATAATTGGTGTAATTTAATTCACACAGTAAAAATACACTATTTCCTGGACATAGCAATGGAAAAGTGATAATAAAAGGAAACATTTCTGTTTCCCTTTAAGTCATAACTTATTTTACACACATTGGGGGGATTAATATACAAGGAGGCAACCTTTGTTCAATAGGTCAAAGGTATAAATTTGCCCAAATTGGTAAAATGTCAAAATCATCAATAGAATGGACGGACTCAACTTGGAATCCAACAACTGGTTGCACTCATATTTCTAAGGAATGTGATAATTGTTATGCTGAAAAGGAGACCTATAGAAAAATGCACAATTCAAAACTACCAAAATATAAAGCTGGTTTTGATGTTGTGGTTGAACATCCTTCAACTCTTCTTGAACCTTTTACGTGGAATAAACCGAGAACTGTTTTTGTAAATAGTATGTCCGATTTATTCCACAAAGACATTTCCTTGGACTTTATCAAAAAGGTTTTTGAAGTAATGAACAATACGCCTGAACATACTTATCAAGTCTTAACCAAAAGACAAGACATTTTATTAAAGTACTCAAGTGAGTTGACATGGAGCGATAATATCTGGATGGGAGTTTCTGTTGGAATGCAAATTTCAACTAGGAAAATAGAGGCATTGGTGAAATGTGGAGCAAAACATAAGTTCTTATCAATTGAGCCGCTTATTGAAGATTTAGGAGAATACAGCCTTAAAGGTATTGATTTAGTATTTGTAGGTGGCGAAAGTGGAAGTAATGACGTTCGCCCAATGGAAAGAGAGTGGGTAATGAATGTTTATGAACAATGTAAGAAAGACAATGTTGTATTTTTCTTTAAACAATGGGGAAAATCAAGAAATAATCCCGACCCAAAAGACCCAACTATTGAACATTCACATCCTTATCATGCCAAAGGTGGTTGTTTGCTTGACGGTAAGCTTTATTTAGACAACCCTTCTAATAAATCAAGTAATGTTCAATACATTAATTTGTTTGGTACTAACTATCTCATAGTTGAAGAATTTAAAGAACTTAACGCAATATGGGAGCTAAAGTCTTATTTACCAATGATGGATGAGGACTTATATGCACAACTTAAGCA
>CAIVPM010000454.1 GCA_903907815.1 uncultured Chitinophagaceae bacterium
GCACTTGTTCCTGGAGTTAATAGTACCGATAATATTACAGTTTCTGTTCCGTCAGATGAAGATAATAGCGATAATCTTATTAGTAAAAACATCAGCATTACCAATAATCTGGTGAGTAATGTTTCTTTGGGTAATAATCTTTACCAGAATAGTGGTATAGGTAATAATGTACCAAGTGAGTTTGCTACCCGTTTTACTACGCAGAATTTTAAAAGCATTAATCATATTACATTGTATTTTAGCAATGAATCGAATAGTGCTCCTTTTGATATTACTGTTTACGATGCTAACGGGATCGACAATAAACCTGGGGCAATATTGTGGCAACAAAAAGGATTAACTTCTCAGCCTGGAAGTATGGATATAAATGTTTCTACGGGAATTACTGTTCATGGGCAATATTTTATTGCAGTTACACAATCATCAACTGCTACCATTAGCTATGCTTACGAAGCAGAGTCACCATTGCAGGCAAATACGTATTATTATAAAACACCATTAAATAGCAGTTGGATTGATATTGCTTCAGAAAACAATAAGTACAAACTATTAATGGGAGTGCAGTACGATAATACCTTGCCGGTTTCTGCAACCAGGGTTAATGGGTACAAATTGAGCGAAAAGAATGTTTTGAAATGGAATACCTATACCGAGGTTAATAACGACCATTTTGTAATTGAACGTTCTACTAATGGGCACGATTTTAGTCCAATAGCTACTGTTAATACTTTAGCCCCAATGGGCAATAGTACCGCTACATTGTCTTATACATTTGTCGATCAGGCTACACCGCTTGTTAATGCTTATTACCGATTAAAACAAGTAAATAAACAGGCTGATTATGCAATTTCTGATGTAATTATGCTAAAAGGTGATGGTAAAATACCTTTTGTAGTAAACAATATATTCCCAAATCCGGTTGAAGCAACGCTTAAATTAAATTATAGTATCCCAAATGCTGGAAATAGTACTGTTGTTTTGATAGATGCAGTTGGTAGAATAGTGAATCAAACCGCTGTTTCAAGTCTGGAAGGAGATAATCAACAACAGATTGATGTATCCAGATTAACTAAAGGACAATACTTTTTAGAATTAATAAATAGTAATGGTAAATCCAATGTGATTAAAGTAGTTAAAAAATAACTTGGAATAATTAACCTCCTTTCATTACTTTTGCGCTCTTTTATTGAAATCATGCCGTAACATGACAATAATTCAGGGACTGTCCCTATTATTATCCTGTAGGCAAATAAAACAAACGTTACATGAAGCTTACACAATTCAAATTTGATCTTCCGTTAAATCTTATTGCGCAACATCCTACTAAGAAAAGAGAGGATAGCCGATTAATGGTTATTCACAAAAAGACAGGTGCAATAGAACACAAAACTTTCAAAGATATTATTGATTATTACGATGATAAAGATGTTTTCGTTATCAATAATACCAAAGTGTTCCCTGCAAGAATGTATGGCAGAAAAGAAAAGACTGGGGCTAAGATTGAAGTTTTCTTATTAAGAGAATTAAGTAAAGCAAATCGTCTTTGGGATGTAATAGTTGATCCCGCAAGAAAGATTCGTGTAGGAAATAAACTATACTTTGGCGAAACAGAAGATTTAGTAGCAGAAGTAATTGATAATACTACCAGCCGTGGCAGAACTATCCGTTTCCTTTGGGATGGTGATGAAGCTAGCTTTAAAGCAAAGCTGGAAAGTATGGGAGAAACCCCACTTCCTAAACATATTAAAAGAAAACCAGATGATGTTGATAGAGAAAGATATCAAACGGTTTTTGCTAAACACGAAGGTGCAGTTGCTGCTCCAAATGCAGGTATGCACTTTAGTAGAGAATTAATTAAGAAATGTGAAATATTAGGGGTGCGTTTTGCTGAAGTTACACTACATACTGGTTTAGGTACTTTCCGACCAATAGAAGTAGAAGATTTAAGTAAGCATAAAATGGATGCTGAATATTACCATATTTCAGAAACTGCTTGCGGTATTGTAAATAAAGCTAAAGAAACTAATCATAGAGTTTGTGCAATTGGTACTACTACCATGCGTACACTGGAAAGTAGCTTTACTGCTACCAGATTATTAAAACCAAGCGAAGGTTGGACTAATCATTTTATTCATCCTCCATACGATTTTAATGTAGCAGATAGCCTTGTTACTAACTTTCATTTCCCTAAAACAAGTCTGCTGATAATGGCATGTGCTTTTGCAGGGTACGAATTAATGATGGATTCTTACAATGTTGCTATTAAAGAAAAATATCGCTTCTCCAGTTATGGAGACGCTATGTTAATCCTATAATTTTATAGGCTTGGCCAATAATTACTTCCAGTTTAAGGAGTTTACTATACTACAAGAAGTCTGTGCAATGAAAGTTTGCACAGACTCTTGTTTATTTGGGGCATGGGTAACCAATACTATGAAGAGTAATGTTGCTCATAATATACTTGATATTGGTACAGGAACAGGGCTATTATCTTTAATGTTGGCGCAGAAATATCCTACAGCTAATTATCATTGTATAGAATTAGATAATAGTGCGTCTATTGAAGCTAAACTTAATTTTGATAATAGCAAATGGAGCTCTCAGTTTCAAGTATTTAATCAGGACTTTAAGTCTTATAATGCAACCGTTAAATACGATTTAATTATCTGCAATCCTCCCTTTTACAACAATCAATTAAATAGTCCGGATAAAAAGCGAAATGCAGCAATGCATAGCTCAGATTTTTCATTGGAAGAGTTGTTTATTCAATCGCGTGCATTAATTGAAGATAATGGACAAATTGCCTGTTTGATTCCTTATAGCAGAACAGCGGAAATTTTAAACATTATAGCTGATACAGGTTGGTTTGTTGAAAAAGTAACCCATGTAAAACAGACTACTACGCATGATTATTTCAGAACAATGGTACTCTGCAAAAAGTCTCCAGAAACTATTGATGAATCTGAAATTAGTATAAAGGAGAACCAACAATACACCTCAGAGTTTGTTGATTTATTAAAAGATTACTATCTCTTTTTGTAATGGAAATATACTTTGGTTTTTAGTAAATAACTAATAGAACTTCCCGACTATTTTTTCAGCCAGTATTCTCGACATTTCATATGTAGCTCTATAGGAATATCCAGCTATATGTGGAGTAATTATAACATTGGGCTGTTGTAATAACCAATCCAGATGTTCCTTTTCTTCAGCTGAGTAGGTCGATAATAATTCGTTCTCCAATACATCCAATCCTGCAGCTTTTATTTGCCCATTCTTTAGTGCATTTATTAAAGCAGCAGTATCAGTAACTTTTCCTCGGCAGGCATTAATAAAGTATGGCTTTTTAGCCAATGAATTAAAGAAAGATTCATTAGCATAATAGAAAGTCTCTTCAGTTAATGGTACATGAAAACTAATAATATCGGCCTGTTGCTGAATTGCTTCCAAAGTAGTTTCGGTAACATATTCATTGCCATAACCAGTAAGGTATTTATCGTAAGCAAGAATCTTTACATTGAACCCACTCAGCTTTTCTGATAATGTTCTTCCTGTATTACCAAAACCAACAATACCTACAGTAGCACCAAAAATTTCGTCTCCACGGTTCTTATCTCTATTCCATTCTCCTTTATTTATTTCCAGGTAACTATTGGTAATATTATTCTTTAGATTTAATAAAAGTCCCATTACATGCTCTGCAACAGCATTGCAGTTTCCTTCCGGACTATTTATGCAGGCAATACCTTTAGCCTCAGCATATTCAGTATCAATCAAATCCATTCCACTTCCCAGTCTGCCAATCCATTTCAAACCAGCGGCAGCATCTATTAGTTTATGGTCAATAGCCGTACGGGTAGTTGCAACAATACCTTCCATTTCGGGAGCAATTTCCAGCAATTGATGGTAATCAATAGTTGGATTAATTATAACCTCTTTCCCTAAGGCAATAAATTGCTGAATAAAAATATCATGACACTGTCCAGCTATTACTATTTTCCCCATATTCTATTTCTGTAACATTTTAAATGTAAGCGCCGCAAACTGATCAATAGTTAACTGTTCAGCACGTTTATTAAATATTTCATCTTCTAAGAAAGCTGCATCAAACATAGGTTTTACAGCATTTCGCAGCATTTTTCTACGTTGATTAAAAGCAGTCTTAACTAGTAATCTGAAATGCATTTCCGATTTCATCTCTGGAACATCCTTTCTTATTCTCATTTTAATTACTCCACTCATTACCTTAGGAGGGGGATTAAATGAACCTGGCGATACGTCAAAAAGATATTCAGTATCATAAAATGCACTGGTAAGTACACTTAGAATTCCATAATCTTTATTTCCAGGAACAGCAGCAATTCTCTTGGCTACTTCTTTCTGAAACATGCCCACTAAAACAGGTACCTGCGCTTTCCACTCTACCACTTTAAACAAAATCTGTGAAGAGATATTATAGGGGAAATTCCCCACTACCATAAATGAACCTTCAAAAGGGGGCTCTATTTTTAAGAAATCTTCGTGAATTATTTTCCCTTTAATGTCTGGATATGTTTCTGTTAGATAAGTTACCTTCTCATCATCCAGTTCTACTGCTTTGAAGTTAGTGTCGGGAAATTTCATTAGGTATTTAGTCAGTGCACCTGCACCAGGACCAACTTCCAGCAATTGAGCAGCTTTTTCTATTTCAATACACTCAGCTATCTTTCTACAGATATTTTCGTCGTGCAAAAAATGCTGACCTAAAGATTTCTTTAATGTGTATTGCATTTGTTATAATAAGACTGCAAATAACCAACAAAAACTTTTATTATAC
>CAIVPM010000455.1 GCA_903907815.1 uncultured Chitinophagaceae bacterium
CCAGACGAATCATTTCGCATTAAAGTCTAAAATAATGATAGCAGCAAATAAAGCAGCCTTAATAACTTTGAGAGATTTAGCTGAATTGAACCAAAAGGTTGCGTAACATCAGTTATTAAGAAAGGTTTTTAACCCTAGGACAACAGACCATACATTATCTATAATACCTATTGAGATTTTCATTGGAAAAGTTTTTTAAGAAAAAGAAGACCGGTGAAGGTAGGGGAAACTAATTAGCTAATGTGCTAATTTGCTGATATGCTAATGGAATACAAATTAATACAGGGAGACAGGAGTTAGAATATAGGAGTTAGGAGAATACAAGGCGAGAGGCAAGTGGAATACATATACTAATTAGCTAATATGCTAATTTGCTGATGTGCTAATGAATACAATGCAAAACGCTGAACGCATAATGCTTAACGCTTAATGCTAATACATGGCATAAAGGAATACAAGGGAGACAGGAGTTAGAATATAGGAGTTAGGAGAATACAAATACAAGGCAGAACGCTTAATGCTTAATGCAGAACGCTAATACATGGCAAAGAGGAATACAAATACAGAATGAGGGGATACCCTCAAAAAATGATGGATAACATTGCAAATGGGGCTTAATGGTACTGCGATATTTGCATTTGTAATTGAAAGAGTAGCAGTATAATGGTTTAAATGCTAAGATATGGCAAGAAATAAATGAGTTGAAACAAATTGGTAGTGAGTTGAAGCAAATTGAACATTAGTTGAAGCAAATAGAACATGAAGTAGAGGAAGGCGATAATGAGTGAAAAGAAATACAAAATGAGTTGAGACAAATAGAACAAGAGTTGAAGCAAATAGAACATAAAGTAAAGCAAACCGATAATGAATGCCGACAAATACAAAATGAGTTATGGCAAATAGAAAATGAGTTGAAACAAATAGGGTATTAAGAGTAGCAAAGTGAACATGAAGTAGAGCAAAGGCATAATGAGGGGAAAAAGAGGGAGTGCAAGGCACTAAGGCAACGAGGCACAAAGGCACAAAGTAATACATAGGGAGGGAGATAGGGGTTAGGAGATAGAAGCCAGGAGAATACAAGCAAAAAGGGAAGTAGAATAATAAATTTAAAAATGAATATAAATACAAATAATAAAAATTAATGTTATGAACACAACAAAACAAGCAGAGGTACAATCTTTAGTTGAAGTACAAAAGTATTTAATTAAGTTCCCTAGCCTGAAGCTTAATACGGAGATAGCAGCTGAATCTGCAATACTGGATAGTAATATACATAAAGCTTTGAATGCAGGGAACGTAAAGGGAAAAACGGAGGCAGTAAGTACCGATGATGTTGGTGTAGCCAAGAAACATATGTCGGATACTGTTATGAATATTGTTCACAGGGGCATTATAAAATGCGAGCAGGTGCCTACTAATCCTTCTTTGGCATTGAAGCTGAAAAGGCCAGCTGATTATATTATTGCGGTACCAAAATTAGTTGCAGTAGAACATGCTACTGAAATGTTGACTATTTTGGGAGAGAAAGCTAATATTGATTATCTGACTAATATTTTACCTACAGAATTGACAGAAGCAGCATTAGTAGTTAGTGGTTATGATAGTATTAAGGAAGTACCATCTATTACCATTAAAAACAAGAAAGATACTGGTAAAGTAGTGGTAGACCAAACAGTAAAAGCTGGTAGAAAGAATGTAACCAATTTAATAACTCTGGTGAAGATAGAATGTAGCGTAAACAATCCTTCTATGGTAACTGGAATATGCCACGCAGCAGTGGTACTGGTACTTGGTGTGCGGTACACCCCATTGGAAATTATAGTAAAAGATGCCTTAACGAATAAGAGCATTACGAATGCTACGAGTAGTGAACAACTAAGGAAGACTATTAGAATTTTGCAATGTGATTCTGATGGTGTGATACCATTAAAAACGCATAAAGCTGGGAAGGCTACAATAACAGTAAAAGCACCAGGATATGAGGATTATATTTTGAAAGAAACTATTCAAGGGAAGGTGTTGAATGTTTTTGAGGTGAAGATGAAGAAACTAATGTGATAATTTGATGATTAGATAATGTGATAATGAACAGCCAATACAAATTTGAAAATTTGAAAATGGAATAAATACAAATTAATACAAGGAGATGAGAGCCTGCGGAATTTTCTGCGGGCTCTTTTTTTAATGGATAATTTTTAATTGATGATGAATAATTATTTAAGCGTAATATAGTTTTAGTGTATAGATTTATATTTAAGATTTGCATTTAACTATGTCTTGTTGCGTGCAAGATGTTACGATTGTTGTGATTGGATATTAAGATAGCTTAGCTTTTACTGACAGGTATAAAATTTGGTGTTACCGCCGAGTCCATTTTCCTTTTTAGTCGTTTATTTTTGAGGAGGTTGAAGGAAAATGAGACGTCTGCGGAGAAGTACACTCTGCGGGAAAGGAAACTACGCTACATAACAGGCACCTTTACGGTTGTAGTGGTACCTACTCCAAGTTTCGAATTTATAAATACACTACCCTTAATAGAGTGTACTCTCTCGCGCAATCCCAATAAACCATGATGAAGCTTTGTATCTACTTTTTCTGGTTCAAATCCTATTCCATTATCTACAATGGTCATCAATATATGGTCATCTTCCAGGTTTATTTCCACTTCTACTTTACTGGCATTGGCATAGCGAAGAATATTGGTAAATGTTTCCTAATAAACCCTGAATAGTACAAGATTAATATTGCTATCTCCAATATTATCTATTTCACTTAAAGTAGACCATATTTCAATTTTAATATCATTACCCTATATAAAAAGTCCCCGGAACGTTACACTCCGGAGACTCTTGTATTTTGTACTATGAGTGATACCTAAACCTATAAGGTGTTAGAAACCAGAAGGTTTTTGCGTTTTGCCACTCCAGCTCCTGCAGCTAATAAAATAAGACTTAGTCCACCATCTAATGGAACTGCATTATCCTGCGGAATACCCGGTGATCCTGGAACACCAGAACCCGGTCCACCCGGACTACCACCTGTTCCACCACCAATTCCAGCACCTGGTCCTACTTGCGCTTGTACCGAAACCTTTACAAACAAAATAACTAAAAACACTATCGCAGTTTTTACTATATAATTTACTCTTTTCATTTAATTGTATTTATCAATTATCCAATATCAATTGTCAATTACTTTACTATTAATTCAGTATTGATCGAACCAGAATTACCTACCACCTGGACTGTATATATTCCAGCAATTAATCCTTTTGTTGCAATTGTTTTAGCAACAGTACTTGCTTCGTTGTTGATGGTGCTCTTCATCACTTCCTGTCCAATACTATTAATTACTCTAACGGTATAAGTACCTTTTTCCATGTTGCTCATCTGTAAGTTAAACTTACCATTGCTAACTGGATTTGGATAAACAGATACCACTCCTTTTACAATAGTCGGATTAATTTTAGCTGCTTTAAATACTACACTGAATCTTCCCTGATAAGTTGTAGCATTATTGGTAGCTGTAAAGTTGATTCCTTCTGTTGCAGGTACGATTGTATTGGTAAGTTTATCTTTAATAAATGCTTCCACGCCAGTTGTAGTAAACTGTGCAGCATCTAACTGTAACTGATAACTTGTACCTGCTACTAACTGACTAAGATTTAATTTAATCTCTTCATTTTCTGTAGGAACAGGTAAACCAGTAATACTTAAATCAGTATTTGATTGAGTAATGAAGATGTTCTCACCACCATTGGTTAATTTCTTAGAATCCTTATCACCAATTACCTTAGTAAAGCTATTATTAAATGCCGCTACAACTCCATCAATATTAGTATTGATACCGTTTACATTCTTCCATAAAGAAATATGTAAATAGTTTGGTGCCTCTGTTCTGAATACTGCAGTCTTGGTACTATTAGCTACCTTATTACTTTCTGTAATAGCTAATGTTGGGTTTGCTCCACTATTCTGAATAAAGAAGGCCATACCTGGTTGTATATACCTTGTTAGTTTAGATGCAGATGGATTACTATTTACGTGTGATACTGCATTGTAGGTTACGTAAGTTGCATAGCCACCAGATAAAAACGTAGGATCAAAATACCAGAAGCTACTGGTTAAGTTGCTGGTTCCACCATTAGCATAAACGCTTTCCCAATCGATAGGGCATGCATACGGATTAGCCACCAAACTAAAGTTATTATTTCCTAACACCAGTTTAGCAGCAGTAGAAGTATAGGCGCTACTGGTAACATTGGTAGTGTTGTATACTACGTTTCCAGTTACTAAGTTACCAGTTGCTCTTAATGTTGTAGCACTTACCATTGCAGCAGGATCTGGCGCATAAATATTATAAGTTCTATCACCTCTTATTGATGCTCTGTAACCCATAAATGGATCTAGGTTTGTGTTCTTAGTATTGGTTACCGATGGCCAGCTACCTGCACCATAAATATATACAGATGGATTTCCTGATTGTGTTTTATCTAAACCTGTTGTAGCATCTACTCCACCAGGGAATGTTGCTCTTAAACCAGTAATATAAATACCATATCCAACAGGACTATTGCCACTCTCTTGCCAGTTGGAAAAGATAGTACCTGCATTAGCTACTTCAGGGCAAAGATCTCTGAAGGCTCTTTTACCATTAGGAATAAATCGTTCTACCGTTACCTTTCCAGATATAGTTCCTGTAACAGCACCTACTACAGCAGTATTAGTAACAGAGGTACTTTTTAAAGTAATATGATTACCAGTATTTAAAATTCCTGCAGTTACATTTAATGTACCCGTAATTCCAATACCGGTTCCAATAGTTTCTGTACCTGTACCACTTATTGTAAGATTAGCCAGTAAACTATCTGTAGCTGTAGTTCCAAAGTTGATGGTATTGTTGCTGCTGTTATTCAATATTAAAGTTGATGTAGCCGAACCATTAAATTTACCTGTTCCGCTCAATGCTCCTGTAATAGTAAATGAATGTCCATTAATACCTACTGATCCATCCAGTAATATACCACCTATACTCACATCAGTACTCAATAATGGTTGATTAGTAGGTACAGATGGTATAGTTACGGAAACGCCTGTTGTTGGCAATAAATTATTTGTCCAGTTAGTAGCTACGCTCCAGTCGGTAGAGGTTGTACCTGTCCACACATAGTTCGAATTACAGTTATTTATCGTCAAATTCAGTGTAGTCAAACTATCACATCCAGCATTATTTAAACTATCAAAGGTATAAGTTCCACTTGCCGTATAGATGCTTCCATGCCAGCTATAATTCC
>CAIVPM010000456.1 GCA_903907815.1 uncultured Chitinophagaceae bacterium
ATGATATTGAACAGATAATTAAAATTGAAAAATATTATTTTAAAGAATCAAAAATGAAACACCGGCCTGTTGAAGGCTTTACGATATTTAAAAGAGGTGAAAGCGCTATAAATAAATGGTTAAAAGCACGTACACACCTTTCCACAGGACTAGCATCAACAAGCGGATTACTTCCATTAAAAGAAATTATTGAAAAAGATATTTTTAGTTTATACAAACTGGATAAAAGAGAACAGGTGCCCAATATTTCTCCTAATATATTTATTAAACCAAGCGAACTATTACAGTTTAAATGCGCTGAACATGGTATAGACAATACCCTTTTTACCTTAACAGATGAATTTACAGATCCTGATTTTTTAGAACACAGAAGAATATACAACATAAATAGCCAGGAAGCATTTCTGGAAGATACTATTTATCTTGAAAAGTGCTTAACATTCCCCCTTACTACAGAACTAAGTGTAAGTGAACTTAAAATACTAAGAAATGTATTAGAAGAATCTACCACACCTTTCAACGAGGTATTAGATATATGGATAGACATGTTTATAGAAAAAGAAAATAAGCTGGAAAGAATCAACTTTTTAAGAGACAATATACAAACAATGTTCCCCACTATACAAGCAGTAATTAATACGAATGAAACACTTGGTTATGCAAAAAAAAGAAATGCAGATATAACAGTAGAAGTATGGCTGGGCGAAGCTCCATTAACGTTAATATGGGAGTACTACAATTACTTTGAACTGATAAGCGAAGCAAGTTATAAAATCTTGCTGGAATCAGCAGAAAATAGTACTGCTTACAATTACAATGTTCCAATAATGATTATTGCTACAAAAGGATCTGGAAGAAACAAAATAGAAACAGTTGAAGAATCCTACACAGATGAAATAGAAGAACCAGCAGTATTACCAGTTAGAAAATCAATATTAATAACAGACTAATATAAAATTATGAAACTAGAGTACCATTATTTTAAAGCGCATTTACAGAAAGCAGAAACATTGCTACAGTTTGTTTCGCTAAAAGAACTATATCAGTTTACAGAGTTTAATAACCTGAATACAATTCTTTTACTGGTAAACGAACAAGAAGAAGTAACCGACTTTGCACTGTTGCAAAACACTGCTATAATGAAGCATGCAACTGAAGGGTATAAAACGCTGGAAGACTTTGCAATGGCTGACTTAAACCTGTTTACGGATGCTACCTTATACTACGAAGCAAAAGAACTTGGCTACAAAAGATTTGAGGACTATAAACTGGTAAAAGAATCTGGGATATCCAACAAAATAGTCTACGATAAAATAAAACAGAATGGCTTTATTCAAGGCTATGAAGAGTATGTTTTATTGGTAGCATTATATCCTGAATTAACTCCGGCAAACACTACTATCAACAACGCTTTTCACCTTTATGAGTATGCAACTAAGAATGGTTTTGAAAAATATAAAGACTTCGAAGAAGCATACCTGATAGGCTTTACCGACAAATCGACCTTTAGTGTAGCTACCGAATTTGGTTTTACAAATAATACTGATTATCAACTTGCACTTAAGCTGGGATTCAGAACCTATCTGGAACTTTCGCTTGCACAAAAACACAAAGCAAGAGACCATGAAGATTATGTGCGTATGCACGAACTAATGGATGTAGGCGATAAGAAAAATACCAACGATGAAAAGCTGCTAATGGTATTACTTTCCAAGATAGAACAAGGTAAAAAAATATCGCTTAATAAACTGTACGATTTATTTCTAAAAACGATTAATGAATACTGTTTTAAAGATACGCTTGAACTACCAGCATGGTTTACAAAACAGTTTGACAGCAAAGAAGCCTTTGTAACATTTCTTACCAATAGTTCCTTAAGACCTTATGGAGAATACGATGAAGATGGAGAGTTTTTTCAGATCAATAAAATGCAGGATAGAGAAGTAATTTTAGATGCAAGCAATGTAGCACACAACAATAAAGGAGGTGAACAAAGCAAACCAACGGTGAGTAATATGTTGAAAATGGTTGTCTTCCTAAAAGGGCATGGCTTTACTAAAATATCGGTATTGGCCGACGCATCTTTACAGCATAAACTAACAGATGCAAACAAACTGAAAGAATTGCAGAATATGGTAGACTACAGAACGGCTCCTGCCGAAACATCGGCCGACAACTTTATTATTAACTATGTAAAAAGCAAGCACTGTCTGCTGGTTAGTAATGACACTTTTAAGGACTGGAAAAACCTGGATCCATGGGTAGCTAATAATATTGACTTTTACCGTTTATCCTTCATGATAAAAGATGACCATGTATTGATGCCAGACTTAAAATTATAATGGAGTATTTGTTACTAGTTACCGGTTACCAGTAACTAGTAACTTGTATTTTATTGCTCCCCTTTAATAAGGATAAATTCTTTGCCAAAAACTTCAGTGGCATTGTAAATCATGGAAAGGAATCCATGCCCTTGTTTGCTATAACAAACAGAGAAGTTGTAAATACGTTCCTGCAACTGATTATTAGGGAATAGCTGATGTTTAAGTTTATCCATTTGCGCAGCAGTATCTATAAACTTTCTTTTCTGAGATTTAAATAACTTCTTTTCCAGCTGCAATAACCTATCGGTATGTTTCTTTTTTAAGGCTTCTACATGCTGTGATAATGAGGTATCCTGCGCACCGGTTTTGGCGATTAAAGTATTATAGAAAAGGTCTATTTCTTTCAGTTCATTTATTAAAGTATAATCGTCTTTAGCATGTGCTTTTACATAGTTGTTCAACAAGGCATCTAAAGGCTGAAATATATCGGCTAGACGAACGTCTAATTTGTTCATCAAATCTTCCTGATGCTGATAATACACCATAAAAGAATTGCGCAATAATAACTGTGGGAAAAATACATTCGCTTGTGCAAATACATCTTTAAGTTCCAGCCAGTAAGCAAGCTCTCCTCCCCCACCTATATAGGCAATATTGGGCAAGATAGTTTCCTGCAATAACCCTCTGGTAATTACATTCGGACTAAACCTTTCCGGGTAAGTATTTACGTGCAATAAAAGTTCCTCCAGTGAAAAATGGAGGTTGGTATTATGTACTTTATAAGTAGCGGGTTTATCGGGATGCTGCTGCAATTCTATTCTATCTCTTTTATCATCGGTAAGATAAAACAGGTTTATATCTCTACCATTTGCCTGTACCTTATAATGCTGTTCCAACACTTCCTTAGCGGGTTGTAAAGCAGCCTGCGAAAACTGTTCTTTTATTTCCTTTTCAATGATGGGAATAAATGATCTTTTATAAGCAGTATTATCAGGATTAATTACTACCAATCCATGTTCCCCAAACAATTGATTTACCAAAACAAAAGTTGCTTCGGCAATGGTAGAACACTTCTGATAGGCTTTTAAAAACAGTTGCTTTAGTTCCTCCCCAAAAGGATATACTCCCAGCTGACCATATATCTTTTCAATAATCTGAATAAGGGATTCATCTACCCTCATCCTTCCTACCGCACCAGTTTGTGGCGTATTCCACACTATTTTTTCTTCCTTTATATATATATGATTCAGCTCGTCCAGATCGGCATCTTCGCTTCCTATATAATATACCGGTACAAAATGATTATCAGGGAACTTCTCATTCAGTTCATCCGCCATTTTAATGGCATAAATTATCTTATATATAAAGTATAAAGGACCCGTAAAAACATTAGGCTGATGTGCCGTAGTAACGGTAAATACTTGCTCCTGTTTTAAGAGTGCAATATTCTCTTTTTGTTTGTCAGTTACCGCAATAGCATCGTAACTATATTGTAACTGCTGCACCAGCAGCGTTCTGTTTATAGGGAAATGTTTTCTATCATCAATAGCTTTCTTTATTCCTTCTATAGAAGGAGCATATTGGTACAGTCCATTCAGATTAGCCGATTCATTTAAGTAATCAACTACCAGCTTGCTGAAGTAACCCGTTTTATCGAAAGAAAGATGATGTTTGTTCACGTTGAATATTATTGCTATACCAGAATATTAAACTACTTCTCCTTCCAGATCGTAGTCGTAAGCCTTTGTAATCTTTACCATAACAAAATCGCCAGGATGAAGTTTTTTAGTAGAATGTACTACCACTTCATTATCTACTTCCACACTATCAAATTCGGTTCTGCCAAGGTATCTTCCTGCTTCTTTTTTATCAATCACTACCTTAAATATCTTGCCTATTTTTTCTTCGTTTATCTCCAGACTAATCTCCTGCTGCACTTCCATTATTTCCTGTGCCCTTCTCTCCTTTTCATCGGCAGGTATATTGTCTTCCACATCGTAAGCAGAAGTATTTTCTTCATGACTATAGGTAAATATTCCTACTCTATCGAATCGGTGTTTCTGAAGGAATCTCTTAAGGTCTTCTACATCTTCTAAAGTTTCGCCAGGATAACCTGTTATTAAAGTTGTACGAAGACAAATGCCCGGAACTTTTGCACGGATATCGCCAATCAGCTGATCCATTTCTTCCTGTGTAATCTGTCTCTTCATTGCTGCCAGCATATTATTGCTTGCATGTTGCAATGGCATATCCAGGTAGTTGCAGATATTATCTCTTTCCTTCATCACCTCCAGAATCTCCATAGGAAATTTTGAAGGATAAGCATAGTGTAAACGAATCCATTCTATCCCTTTTACATCGGCAAGGGTATGTAATAACTTAGGCAATGCTCGGGTCTTATATAAATCCAGACCATAGTAAGTAAGTTCCTGTGCAATCAGCATTATTTCCTTCACCCCTTTCCTCACCAATCCTTCTGCTTCTGCCACCAGGTCTTCTATTGTGCGGCTAACGTGCTGTCCTCTCATTAAAGGAATAGCACAGAAAGAACAGGTACGATTGCACCCTTCACTAATCTTTAAATAAGCGTAATGTTTTGGAGTAGCCAGCAACCTTTCTCCCAGTAAATCTTTTTTGTAATCTGCATTAAACTGTTGCAGCATCAAAGGCAATTCCAGCGTACCAAACCAGGCGTCTACCTCGGGTATCTCGTTCATCAGATCGTTGCGGTAACGCTCGCTAAGGCAACCCGTTACGTATACTTTATCCAACTTACCTTTTTTCTTCATTGCTACCTGCTCCAGAATAGTATTTACACTTTCCTCTTTTGCTTTATCTATAAAGCCGCAGGTATTAACCACCACTATATTATGGTCGTTCTTTTTGTTCTCATGAACTACGTCAATTTCATTAGCCATAAGCTGTCCGCTGAGCACTTCACTATCCACTAAATTCTTACTACAACCTAAGGTAATAATATTGACTTTATCCTGATGTAATTTTTTTGATCTCATAAAAGGCTGCAAAAGTAACCTTTAGGTCGTTAAAAGGGCTGAAATTAAAAATAAGTGAAATCAAATGACAAATATTTTACAAGATTCAAAATTACTCTTTACCTTAGTCACCCTAAATGATAGCTATATGAGAAAGATTGGAATTTTAATAGGTGGCGGTGAATGCCCTGGTGTAAATAGTATTATCAAGAGCATCATCCCAAAAAGCTTAGAACATGACATAGAAGTTTATGGATTCAGACATGGCTGGGAAGGTGTTCTGAATAATGATGTACGTAAACTTACCCTGGAAGAGATGGATGAAGCTCATATTTTAGGATGCCCGATGATTGAATCTTCCAGAGTTAATGTGCTGCAACACCCTGATGCATATGAAAGATGCAAAGCAAATCTGGATGCCTTGGAATTAGAGTCAGTGATAGTAATTGGAGGGGATGATACTTTGGGCGTGGCAGATCATTTTCAGCGAAAAGGCATTAATGTTGTGTGTGTACCAAAAACAATTGATAACGATCTTTCCGGCACCGACTATTCCTTTGGTTTCGATACTGCATCGTATGTAGCTACAGAAGCCATTGATAGATTACATACCAATTCAAAGTTCAACTCCAGGTGTTTTGTGGTAGAAGTAATGGGGCGTAATACTGGTTGGATTGCCTTACAGGCGGGTTTGGCAGCAGGTGCTCATATTGTATTGATTCCAGAATTCCCTAGAACACTGGATGAGATTGCAGGCATCATTGAAGACAGAAAACAAAATGGAAAGTTCTATACTATTATATGTGTAGCAGAAGGCTTTGATCTGGAAGAAATGAATATAGACTATGATGCTCTTGGTAAAGATGATTATGGAAACATCAGAATGGAGCAAAAACATATTGCAGCTACACTGGCCGCTTTACTGGAAGAAAAAACAGGTATTAAAACAAGATTCTCTGTATTGGGACATATGATAAGAGGCGGAGTACCTACTGCATTCGACCGTGTACTGGGTAGTAAATTTGGTGCAAAAGCAGTAGAACTTATTGTAGAAAAACAATATGGTTATATGGTAGCCCTTCAAGGAAGCAGTATTGTAGCAGTGGATCTTGAACAGGCAATTGTTCGTAAGAAAGTTGATGAAGAGTTCTACCATGCATCAGGATATCATAGCTATCAGTACTAGAGGGAGATAGGAGATAGAATACAGGAGATAGGAAAATACAGTTTACTTACTTACTGATTAATACATTTAAAATATTATTGAACCATCAGGAATGACGATGTTAATTCCTGATGGTTTTTTATTTTAGCTATTCAGGTAAAATAAAACTCTTTTACCTTCACCGCCTTAATAGGTCTATATGAAATATAAATTACTTTTAGTAACCACATTTACCATCATTGCATTCACAGGTAATTTGTTGGCTCAAAATAAGAAAAAAACTACTTCCAAAGCGGTTGTTACTTCTAACAATAAAATTGCCCGTCCAAAACTAATGGTGGGTATTGTAGTAGATCAGATGAGGTGGGATTATCTTTATCGTTTCTATGATTTATACAAAGCTGGTGGCTTTAAAAGACTCATGAACCAAGGGTTTAGTTGCGATAATACCATGGTGCCCTACTTACCTACTGTAACTGCCTGCGGACATACCTGCGTGTATACTGGAAGTGTACCTGCCATTCATGGAATTACCGGCAATAACTGGTTTGATAATAAGACACAGAAATCAGTTTATTGCACCGAGGACAATAACGATTCTATAAAGACGGTTGGCAGCAATACAATAGATGCTGGAAGAATGAGTCCTCAAAATGTTTTAGTCACCACTATTACCGACGAACTAAGATTAGCTTCTAATTTTCAAAGTAAAGTAATTGGACTTTCTATTAAAGACAGAGGTGCAATTATCCCTGCCGGACATGCTGCAAATGCTGCATACTGGTACGATGGCAAAAGTGGCAATTTTATCAGTAGTACTTACTACATGAAAGAGCTTCCAGAATGGATGCAGGCTTTCAATAAAAGAAAGCTAACCGACTCTTTATATAATCTGAACTGGAATACTATTATGCCTGCATCTGTGTATAATAAATATTGTGATACCGATGAGAATACTTATGAAAGTAAACTGGGAGGAAGAACATCTTTCCCTTATAACCTTGCTCAGTTTGCAGGAAAAGATTTCAGTAAAATATCAGGCACCCCTTATGGTAACAATTTATTGTTTGAAGCCGCCAAAGTTGCTATAAATGCTGAACAGTTAGGCAAGGGCGAAAATACTGATTTCATTTGTATTAGCTTCTCCTCTACAGACTATGTAGGACATGCCTTTGGTCCAAATTCCTGGGAACTGGCAGACACTTATATTCGTCTGGATGAAACACTTAGCAACTTATTAGATTATCTTGATAAAACAGTAGGACAAAATCAATATTCTCTTTTCCTTACTGCCGATCATGCAGGAGCACATGTTCCTGAATTTCTAAACAAACATCATATTAACGGTGGTAGAATGGATGATGGAGATATTAATAAAGAGCTTAAGGCATTAATGAATACGCAATATGGCAATTCTAAAATTATTAATGCAGTTGATGAATTTGATATTTACCTAAACCATGCTTTAATAGACACTATGAAGCTGGACATTAAAACAGTAAAAGAAACTATTTCAAAATATTTACTACTGAAAGATTATGTACTAAACGTGGTAGATAAAGCAAATGCTTCTGATGCTACTATTCCTGTAAAGATTAAAGAAATGGTTATTAATGGTTACAATCCCGGAAGAAGTGGCGACCTGCAGATTATTAATAAAACAGGGGTAATAGACGGTGGCAAAACCGGCATGACCCATGGAGTATGGAATACTTACGACGCTCATATTCCATTGTTATTTTATGGTTACGGCATATCCAATGGACACTTAAACAGGGAAACTTACATGACCGACATTTCTGCTACAGTAGCTGCACTATTACACATTCAAATGCCAAGCGGATGTATTGGAAAAGTGATAGAGGAAGTAATCAAAAAGCCTTAAATAAAGGGTAAAGAGGATAGTTTTTAAATAATCTTGGCGTATTAATAGCTTTATAGTTAATTTGTGTTATGAAAAAACTTAACCATTTTCTACACATAACAGTATTGGTATGCCTTTTTGGGGCAATATTTCCCGCTGCCTTAAATGCTAAGAGCAACAATCTACACAAAGATTTTCGTAGTCCAGGTGGCACCACCAGTAGAATAGATATTACGCTAAACAGGTACGACCATTCTACAGGCTTCTTTAATGTAGATGGAGTAGTAGTAGTTTTCGATTCCAGTTTCTCCAAATCCATTGGACCTGAAGATTCGAAGAAACTATCAAATGGAGGAGAGAACCTTGCATTGTTTGAAAGTAACAGTCAGTTAAGTATTGACGGATTACCTCACCCTGTGGGTGGAGATAGTATTTTTCTTGAAATGTGGCAGTTGCAGAATGATTCTACCTATAAAATAATGTTAGACCTATCTCAATTCAACTTATTAACACCCGGCACAAAGGGCTTTGTATACGACCGATATACCACTACTAGGACTGCTTTAAATGTAGACAGTAATTCATTTGTATTCACTCCTAAAAACGCTAATACTGCTACCTATCTTTTACGCTATGTTATTTACTTTAGAACCTCTATTACCCATGTAGTTAATTTAAGTGGCTGTAATCAATATACTTACAAAGGGATTACCTACACAAATTCTACAAACTTAAGAGATACTATTAAATCGAAAATAGATATATTTGATAGTGTTTATAATATCACCAATATTATTATAACACCTGTTGTAGCTGCAACAAACAACAATTCTATTACTGGCTGTAATAGAATTGTTTATAAGGGAATTACCTATACGTCTTCTGCTACTTTAAAAGATACTGTAAAAAGCACACAGGGTTGTGATAGCATTTACAACATTACTAACATTGTAGTTACACCTATAAATGCAACTACAAAAAACTTAACTTATAAAGGTTGTAATAGTATAGATTATAAAGGTGTAACTTATACCACCTCCACTACTATAAAAGATACAACAAAAAGTATACAGGGTTGCGATAGTATTTATACAATAGTAAACATCCTTGTAAACCCTATAGTACCAGTAAACAACATTATACCTTTATCTGGTTGCAGTAGTATTGTATATAAAGGAATAACCTATACCACTTCCTCTATTATAAAAGATACCGTAAAAAGTGTACAAGGCTGCGACAGTATTTATACTACAGCAAACATTGTAATAAAAACAATAGTAGTATCTACTAATAATATACCTGTATCAGGATGCAATAGTGTAGTGTATAAAGGCATTACATATACTATTTCAACTACGGTTAGAGATACAATTAAAAGTGTACAGGGTTGCGACAGCATTTATACTATAGCAAACATTGTTATAACACCTATTGTAGCAACTACTAATAACATACCGCTATCAGGTTGTAATAGTCTAGTGTATAAAGGCATTACATATACTAATTCAA
>CAIVPM010000457.1 GCA_903907815.1 uncultured Chitinophagaceae bacterium
AGAATTATAATTTTTTACAATCTTAATCGTTATATATATCGGAAGATAAAAAGTTTTGATATAAATCTAAATAACAAACATCACTCGCATGAAAAAGTATTTATTGTTTTTTGCAACGTTTTTGTACCTGAGTGTAAACAGTCAGAATATCGTTGTTCCAAATAACGGTCAGGCTGCAACTACTGCACAGCCTAAGAAATGGAAACCTGCTAAAAAGAAAGTAGCTTCTGCTCCAGGAAAAATTACCTATGTTGGTAAGGTACGTAATGCTAAAAAGCCAGGACAGGGAAATACAAGCTCTCCTGCTATTTATCCTAATAGTAAACCAGGACAAAAGAATGTTGTAGTACAATATGTGTATGCTGATTCGGCTTTTCCAGATAGAGAGAATGCTTTTCCTGCTAAAGGAAAAATAGGTATTGGTACACTTGCTCCACAATATCCTTTAGAAATAAAAGGAGGAGGAGGCAATACCCGTCAGAAAAATGTAATGATGGCATTGAGTAATGAGTGGGCTGAAAATGGACAGAATGAGCCAAGTATCATGTTCTCGAATGGCGATATTAACCCAAGCAATGTTAGTTACTGGACAGTAGGTGCAAGAGTTTCTGGTGGAACATTAAATACCCCACAAACATTTAAAGTTTGCTTTAAACCAAATAATTCAACTGAAGATCAGGAATATTTTTCTATAGATTCTTATCAGGGTCGTGTAAAAATTGGTAATGTAAATACACAGGTTGATGGATACAAACTTTATGTAGAAGAAGGAATCCTTACCGAAAAAGTAAAGGTTGCTGTAAAGAATTCTGAAGATTGGTTTGATCACGTTTTGAAACAAGATTATAAATTAATTCCTATTTATCAGTTGGAAAATTTCATTAAAGATAATGGTCATTTGCCAGATATGCCAACTACACAGGAAGTAATGACTAACGGTTTGGATCTTGGTAAAATGAATGGATTACTACTGAAAAAAGTAGAAGAGTTAACGCTTTATATGATTGAAATAAAGAAGGAACTTGATGAGACTAAAAAAGAACTGGAAGCTACAAAAGCTAAGATGAATTAATAGCTAAAACATACTTAAATAGGCTGACTACAAAATAGTCGGCCTTTTTTTATTTATTTCCTTGCAACTTTGCAGGAATTGAACTAATTAGAATGAAGAATATCGTTATTACCGGAGTAGCAGGATTTATAGGAAGTTGCATGCTACAGGAATTAAATGCTAAAGGCTATCGTAATATTATTATTGTAGATGAATTTGACAGAGAGGATAAAAAGAATAACTGGAAGGATAAAACATTCAAAGCAGTAATTGATAGAAAAGACTTTATAGAGTGGCTGAATAATGAAGATATAATAGAAATAGATGCCATTATTCATTTGGGTGCCAGAACAGATACTACTGAGTTTGATTATTCCATTCATGAAGCATTAAATGTTCAGTATTCTCAGCAGTTATGGGATTACTGTAGTAAAAAGAATATTCCTTTCATTTTTGCATCTTCTGCTGCTACATATGGTGCGGGCGAGAATGGCTATGATGATGATGAAAGCAAGCTTGATTTATTAAAACCGCTTAACCCATATGGAGTAAGTAAAAATGAATTTGATAAATGGGCGCTTGTACAAAATAGTGCGCCAAAATACTGGACTGGCCTTAAGTTCTTTAATGTATATGGTCCTAATGAATATCATAAAGGTAGAATGGCAAGTGTAATCTGGCATTCCTTTAATCAGATTAAGAAAGATGGTCTGGTAAAGTTATTCAGAAGTCATCGTCCAGATTTTGAAGATGGAAAACAACTGCGCGATTTTATTTATGTAAAAGATGTAGTAAGTGTTATAGATTGGTTGCTGGAGAAAATGCTTGCAAATGAATGGGCTGATTCTTTAAATGGTATTTACAATTTAGGTACAGGAGAAGCCAGATCTTTTTACGATTTAGTAGCCTCCACATTCGCAGGAATGAATCTGGATACCCATATTGAATACATTGATATGCCTATAGATATCAGGGATAAATATCAGTACTATACACAGGCAGAAATGAAGAAGTTGATCAATGCAGGTTATCCAAAACCTTTCCATACATTGGAAGAAGGGGTTGTAGATTACGTAAAGAACTATTTGCTGGAGCATAAATATTATTAAACCCATAATTTGCAGAAGGATTCGTAATGAAAGCTACAAACACAATAAAGACAGGGATTTGAGCAGATTTTTTAATGGAAAGCATAGTGAACTATGATAACATTAAAAAATCAAGCAAATACATGTGTTTGAAGGGTTTGGAGTTTGTAATAGAATTTCTACTGCAAATTCTGGGTTAAAGCACTAATTAACCGAACAATTAAAAGCAAGCAATTATGAGCAATAAAATAGCCATCATAGGTGGCGGAAACTTAGGTACTGCTATTGCAGAAGGACTTATCAGTAGCCAGTTTGTACAGCCTGATAGCATTATTATTACTAAGCGTAATACTGCTACCCTTGCTAATCTTGCAAGTAAAGGTGTGCATGTTACAGATGATAATAGTAAGGCAATAGAATTTGCTGATTATGTAATTCTTGCAGTAAAACCTTTTCAGATAAAAGAAATACTGGAACAGATAAATGGTGCTGTGCTTACTAAAAAGCCAGTATTAATAAGTGTTATTACAGGAATCTGGATAAAGGATCTGGTAGAATTTACCAGTAAAGAACTATCTATTTTCAGAGCAATGCCCAATACGGCAATTGCTATCAAAGAAAGTATGACTTGCATTAGCTATCATAATGCAGATAAAACGCAGATTAGTTTTGTAACAGACTTGTTTAATAGTTTAGGTAAGACGGTTATAATTGATGAAAAGCTTATGGATGCTGCTACGGTGTTAGGTGCCTGCGGTACAGCCTATGCAATGCGATATGTAAGAGCAAACATACAAGGCGGTATAGAAATAGGTTTTAGTGCCGCTACAGCCTCTATTATAGCAGCACAAACGGTTAAAGGTGCAGCTGAGTTGTTGCTGCAAAGAAATACACACCCAGAACAGGAAATTGATAAAGTAACTACTCCTAAAGGTTGTACGATAGCTGGGTTGAATGAAATGGAACATCAGGGATTCTCTTCTTCTCTTATTAAGGGAATTATGACCAGCTATAAAAAGATAGTAGAGGATATGTGATAAACAGAAACTGGAGATAGAATGAAGGAGACAAGTGATAGCATATTAAATATCTTTTGTCTCCTTTTATTTTTTGAGTTTATATTCTTTAAAAGGTCAACATTATTCAGACAAGTACACTATATTCTCCTTACTTCTACCGCTATTTCTGCCTTTAAATAAATTTATTTTTCGTTTTAGCATAAATTTATTTGGGAGAGAAGATTCAAGACCATTATTTTGCAACCGGAGAGATGGCAGAGTGGTCGATTGCGGCAGTCTTGAAAACTGTTGACTGTAACAGGTCCGGGGGTTCGAATCCCTCTCTCTCCGCCAAAAGAGTCTTATAGTTTTATAAGACTCTTTTTTATTGGGAATAACTCAATCACCGCTGCATTTGATTGATATTATATTTCCCCTTTAAACTACTCACATTTCAGTTCAACATTTTTCTTATTTCTCTATTACATTTGCGGCAAATTTTGGTATGACAAATAACCTTATAGAAGAATTGAAGTGGAGAGGCATGATTCAGGATATTATGCCCGGAACAGTAGAACAATTAAATAAAGAAATTACCTCGGCATATATAGGCTTCGATCCTACAGCCGATAGTTTACATATAGGAAGCTTAGTACCTATCTTATTATTGGTGCATCTTCAAAAAGCGGGTCATAAACCTTATGCTCTCGTTGGTGGCGCTACCGGTATGGTTGGCGATCCAAGTGGTAAAAGTGAAGAAAGGAATTTACTGAGCGAGGACATTCTGAATCATAATGTAGCTTGTGTAAAAAAGCAACTGGAACAGTTCTTAAACTTCGATGAAACATTGCCTAATGCGGCAGTGATGGTTAACAACTATGACTGGTTTAAAGAAATATCTTTCCTGCATTTTATCCGCGATGTAGGTAAACATATTACCGTAAACTATATGATGGCTAAGGATAGTGTGAAGAAGCGTCTGGAAGGAGAAACAGGGATGAGCTTTACCGAGTTTACTTATCAGTTAGTGCAAGGCTACGATTTCTATTGGTTATACAATAATAAGAATTGCAAACTGCAAATGGGCGGTAGCGATCAGTGGGGAAATATTGTTACCGGTACCGAGCTTATAAGAAGAAAGAGTGGTGGCGAAGCTTTTGCATTTACCTGCCCACTAATTACGAAGGCTGATGGTGGAAAGTTTGGTAAATCAGAGAAAGGGAATGTGTGGTTGGATGCTAATAAAACTACTCCTTATCAGTTTTATCAGTTCTGGTTAAATGCCACTGATGCAGATACAGAAAAATGGATTAAAATATTTACGCTATTACCTAAGGAGGAAATTGATAGTATTTTAAAAGACCAGGAAGCAGCACCACATTTAAGAGTTGCTCAGAAAAGACTGGCAGAAGAAGTTACCCGTTTTGTACATGGAGAAGATGGCTTGAAAGCTGCACTGGAAACTACCGAGAAATTGTTTGCTGCTGCAAATGCTCCTGCTGATGCTTTATCGGTGGATGATCTTGAAGGAATGGAAGGAATTGTTAGGTTTTCTTTTTCCAGAAACTCTATTGAAACGGGGATTGATATAGTTAGTTTTCTAGCAGATACTACCATCTTCCCAAGCAAAGGAGAAGCTAAGAAAATGCTGCTGAATGGTGGTGTTTCTATCAATAGAAATAAGGTGTCTGAACTTACAACTACTATAAATTCAACCTATCTGTTGCACGGGAAATATATATTGGTTCAAAAAGGAAAGAAAAGCTATTATCTGGTAACAGTAGAATAGCAGAAATTTAATGATAGAGAAAGGGAGGAGTAACATCCTCCTTTTTTGTTGGCTAATCATCACATTAGTATTTTGGGCGCGCCTTGCAGGCCCGGCTATCCGGTTGTATCTTTTTGCCACATATCAAGCTCCCTTATAAAAACAGCAGTGGCAAAAAGGATACCCCTGCTATCCGTCGCGCAAAGTGTTCAGTTCTTCTCCCTCTCTGCCAAAACCTACATAGTATAAGTCCATAAAATAGGCAATAACACTATCAAACAGGCACACTGTATTAACCCGCCAATCCGGAATCTGTCTAAAAAAGACCAACACTGCTCATTAAAATGTGAACGTAGCCAATTAAAAGACCAATACAGATTGTTAAAAGAACAGCATAGTCCAACGAAAAACCAAGGCAGATTTTCGTGCGCCTCCAATAGCCAAAGAAATTACCAAACCACCTTTCAAAATTAATCACCCTACCATTCAAAAGACCCTAACAGTCTCATGAAATACATATACATATCGATAGTGGAATCGTAGGAAGTTTACGAATTATTGCCGCTGCTTCAGAATAAATTGATACAGGCTGAAAATATTTTCTATGATGCTGAAGAAATATGCAGAGAGATTTTTAAAAAATAAATACATGCAAAGAAAAATAATGATACAGCCCAAAGATATTTTCTGTCATCTAAAGAAAATAAACAATCTGCTCTCTAAAATATTCACCTTGATCTTTAAAATAAAGCCCCTAAACAACGTCTAAATTCTGGAATTATGGAAGCTTCCACACAGAAACAAATACGCCTCCTAAACCTCGTCCGGTATTTCTGCCAATAGGAGTGTAAAATCCTTCCAGATAGAGCGTAAGTGTTCTACTCATTCTTCTGCCAAAAGTTAGTTTAGTTTCCAGATAAGAAAAGTCCTTACTCAAAACAGGATTAACAATAGTGCTTTTATTTATACTGGAAGATATTGTTCCAGATAAATCACAGATAATGTAGTTGAAATGATTAATAGTAAAAGAGCGACCTATATCAAATAGAAACTGATCGGGTCCTTCGGGAGTAAAGTAATGCCTATAAGAACCTTCCAGCATATAGTACCCTTTTATTTTCATTTTTTTAGGGGTAGAAGTATAGTTAATAGTAAAGTCTACACCAGTTGCTCCATAGCTTATAGCCAATGGTTTTACGCCATGATATAATGGCCAGATACCAGCCAGTTTAAAGGAAGTAAACTTGTTAAATGATTTGTTCATTTTAGTTAGAGAAAAACCAATCAAACAATCAGCAAAAGACCCCCTTGAAAGGTAAATTGAATCATTTCTGGAGGCTTCATATACATAAGGGAGAGCAGCAAAAATATCCAGCTTTCTCGAAATGCCATGTGCTACATATAAGGATAGGTAATGAGAGTCGAAATAGTCTCCGTGTTTGCTTTTCTGAATGTGCCCATCAATATCAAAGTTGCTGTTGGAATGGTAAAAATTATATGCCAGACTTAATACAGTTCTACCTTTCCCTACAGGAAATCCAGCATACGTAGTATGAAACAGTAATAGTATAGATAGTATTAAGAATAACTTTTTCATATTATAATATTAATGTCCTTGAATTTCTACTGTGTTTTCTTCTATCCAGAGAAACTTTATAAAGGAATATTCTTCTGTAATCTCATGACCAACATTCGATAAAATATGGATCTCACTTTTCCTTCTTGCCGCAGGCCCTACTTTATTATAAGCTGCATATACACAGGCCGGTGGTGCAATAGGATCAAGGGTTCCTAATGCTATCAATACCGGACATTTTATAGTAGGAATGAAGTTCTGTACATCAAAATAATCAAGCGTTCTTAATAAGGTTTCCTTCTGAATAGCAGTTTGTCTTAAATACTGATTGTAGTATTTAATAGGGAATGCATCAGGTCTTTTATTATTAGCAATTTCATAATAATTATGCATATCACAGTAAATAGGATTATCAGCTCCACAGATAGATACTCTATGATCAAGTGCTGCTGTTACTAATGCAAATGACCCACCCTGACTACCTCCAAAAACAATAATCCTATTAGTGTCTAATCCCAACTTATAATTTGCAAAAAGAAAATCAACAGCTCTTAAGCAATCCATATAAGCACCCCTATAAATGAAATTGTTTTTATCATCAATATTCACCATGCAATACTCCGACTCAAAATGAGGATTCTTATTAACCTTATTCATCTGAGATACACTCCGTACCGTTAAACAAAAGATAGCTTGGTCGTCAGGGAAAAATGGTTGTAATATTTGTTTGTAGCCTGGCATAACCAATATTACCGGAAACTTGCCTGCCAGCCTTGGTATAGATATCCAGCCATGAATGGTTACATTATCCAGCGACTGCATTTCTACATTGTAAAACCTATGGGTACTGTTCGATTGTGTTTTACTGTACTCGATGGTGTACTTAGGTTCTACCTTTTTTAAGTCTGCCTTTGCATCTTCCCAGAACTTATCAAAATCAGCAGGTTTATGAAGGGGCGTTCTGATTAACTTAGGCTTATATCCAAAAACGGTAGCAATAGTATCATCATAATCGGTAACATTAATTCTGGTGGATATCTCATAAAAGCCTGGTGCGTTTACGGTAAATTTCAAGGGAACACTCAGTATACCCTTCGCATTTACATGTACATTAAACTCTCCACCAAAAAGCTGTTTATTCCGGTCGTTTCTTACTTCATACACTACAGTACCTTCTTGTGCATTTTTATAAGTATTGGTGATGTCGATTGTATATCGAATATATTTTCTATTAAAAATACAATCTTTATTACCTGCAATAACCTTAACTTTTACGGACTCTTTAGTACTATCTTTTTTAGCAGTAGAATATAATGTGTTTGCTGATGCTGATAGGGTAGATAGACAAAATAATATAGATAAGAAGATAAAACTGCGAACCACTTTTGATAGTGATCCTGATAAAAGGCATTGATATATTATTGTTTTAAATTTCATTTTACATTACTTCAATCGGACATTAATATCAGGCATTTTATATTCTTAATTCTTCAATCCCTGCAGTAAATTACTTCCGTATTTATACGCATAAGAAAGCATATCAGAATTTTAAACCTGATTTACAGAACTATAACGAAAAATAGTACCGCTAAATTGTATGATTATAGCTGTTGCAATAAACTTTCCAGAACAGAATATACTGTTTGTAGTTCGTCCTTGGTAATACAGTATGGTGGCATCAGATAAACGGTGTTGCCAAGTGGGCGTAAATAAACTCCCCGCTCCATACAGTAGGTGGTTACTTTCTGAGCTACATCATTAAGGTATTCATCGTTGCCTTCATTTATCTCGAAAGCAAGGATGGTACCAAGACATCGGATATTTTTAATCTTTGGAGTATACGTTTTTAAATGCGCTGCAAAGGCAAGATGATTGTTGCAGATGTTTTTCATAGCAACCTGTTTATCTTCTTTCAGCAACAATTCCATACTGGCAAGTGCAGCAGTACAGCTCAATGGATTGGCCGTAAAGGAGTGACCATGAAAGAATGTCTTTAGTTTATCATCCGATAAATAAGCGTTGTAAATTTCTGCTGTACAGGCCGTAACACCAAGTGGTAACGTACCACCGGTTAGCCCTTTACTTAAACAGATAATATCAGGTTTGTTGTGTAGGTAATCGCTGGCAAATAGTTTTCCTGTTCTTCCAAAGCCCGTCATTACTTCATCTGCTATGCAAATGATATGATGCTCTTTGCAGGTACTGAGTAATTCATCCATCAAAGAAGAGTCATACATAATCAGTCCACCTGCTCCCTGTACCAAAGGCTCGTATATAAAAGCAGCCAGATGATCTTTATGTGCTGCAATGGTATGTTTTAACTGATGAATATTATCCTTGGTTGGGGTATCTATAAACAGTACATCAAACAATAATCCCTGAAAAGGTTTAGTAAATACACTGCGGTCGCTTACGCTCATAGCACCAAATGTATCGCCATGATATGCATTATTAAAGGCAAGAATGGTAGTCCTTTTTGTATGTAATGGGTTTACGCTTTGTACAGCATAATCATATTTATTCCACCAGTATTGCAACGACATTTTGATGGCTACTTCGGTAGATGTACTGCCATTATCACTGTAAAATATTCTGGCAAAATCTCCAGGAAGTATAGGCAACAATTGTTCAGCCAATGCCACTGCAGGTTCATGGGTAAATCCAGCAAATATTACCTGCTCCAGTTGTAAAGCTTGTTGATAAAGACGCTGAGCTATATATTCGTTAGCATGACCATGAATGGTTACCCACCAGCTGCTGATGGCATCTATATAATCTTTGCCTTCTTCATCATACAGTAAAGTGTTTTTAGCATGGGTAATGCCAACAGGAAGGGGCATATTCTTCTGTGGTGTGAATGGATGCCAGATAACTTTTTTATCTCTTTCTATCAAGTTCATTTCACAATAGCTTTTAAACTTGTACAAACAACCTATAAGGTTTTTAAAACCTTATAGGTTTATATTACTAAACACTTATAACTTACAACTTACTTCACCTTATTCAAGGTCTCCCACAATAAGTCCTTCAATTCCATAAGGCCTTGTTGAGCTACAGATGAAATAAATAAGTGAGGAATATTATCAGGCATTTGTTTACTGATTGCTGCTTTCAACTCATCGTCCAGCATATCACTTTTGCTGATAGCAATTACAAAGTCTTTATACAACATCTCCGGATTAAATTCCTTTAACTCATTTTTCAGAATTTCAAATTCCTTAAGATGGTCATCGCAATCAGCAGGTATCAAAAACAACAGACAGGAATTTCTTTCTATGTGTCTAAGGAATCGGTGTCCAAGACCCTTTCCTTCAGCAGCTCCTTCAATAATTCCTGGTAAATCCGCTATACAGAAACTCTTGTTATTTCTATAGTCTACCATGCCCAGTTGAGGAATAAGGGTAGTAAATGCGTAGTTGGCTATCTTAGGTTTAGCGGCAGTAATAACCGAAAGTAGGGTAGACTTACCAGCATTAGGAAATCCAACAAGACCTACATCTGCAAGTACCTTTAGTTCCAGTATTTTCCATGCTTCTATTCCTGTTTCTCCTGGCTGTGCATATTCAGGAACCTGATTGGTTGGAGTAGCAAAATTAGAGTTACCTAATCCTCCTCTTCCTCCTTTTACCCATATTATCTCCTGACCATCTTCCAGTATTTCTCCTTCTATTTCACCCGTTACTTCATCTCTTGCAACGGTACCCAGCGGTACATCTATATATATGTCTTTACCATTTCTTCCTGTACGTCTGTTCTTTCCACCATATTCCCCGTTTTCGGCCAGAACATTCTTAAAATAACGTAGATGCAGCAAGGTCCATAACTGCGAATTACCCCTAAGGATAATATGAGCACCACGTCCGCCATCACCACCATCAGGGCCTCCCTTAGAAGTTAGTTTATCACGCAGAAAATGTCTGGCACCCGGGCCACCATGTCCACTTCTACAAAAGATTCTTATGTAATCAATAAAGTTTTTATCCGACACTATTATATTTTTGAAGAGGGCGAAGGTAACGGGTTAATAGGGAAATACCTTAATACAAGCGTTAACTTTTGGAATGATACAGCATTGATGTAGGGAAATCCGGTTACTTAAAAAAGACTTTTCCTTTTTTGAAACCTATATTTTGTAATAAAATCTACTTAATAACTGACCTTACGCAAGTGTATCAATAATCTACATCTACTATATAACTGAAACAGTTTTTATTCTATGAGTGATGTATTAAACAGCTTGCTGTTCTCTGCGTTCTCTGTATTTGTATTCATTATCATATAATCAAATCATCAATTATCTGATTAGCAAGAATTCTCTGCGTCCTTTGCG
>CAIVPM010000458.1 GCA_903907815.1 uncultured Chitinophagaceae bacterium
GGCAACACCACCTGCACTTAAATCTCTAAAAGAACGTAAGCCTTTAGGGATATATCTTTCTACGGTAGCTATACCAGTAATAGTACCAGCTACTACATCTAAACTTGCTGTATTGGTAATAGAAGTACTTTTTAAAGTAAGATGACCGTTGGTATTTAATGTTCCAGCAGTTACAGAAACTAAACCAGTAATACCTACTCCGCTTGCAATGGTAGTAATACCAGCACTGCTATGCGAAAGAGTGGCTAACAAGCTATCGGTAGCACCAGTTCCAAAACGAAGGGTATCGTAATAAGAATTTATTGGATGGATAGTTAAAGAAGAAGTAGCAGATCCAATTAAAGTACCTAAACCAGTAATACCAGCGGTAGTTAAAGACTGGCCATTCAGGTTAATGTTTGCACCCGTTGCTATTTTAATACATCCTGCATTAGTAGCAGCTGTCAGTACTGGATAATTGGTCACTACTGGTATTACCACCGCAGTTGAACTGGTAGGCACTGAACCAATATCCCAGTTGCCTACATCGTTCCAGTTGGTACTGTTAGTACCAGTCCAACTTGCAAAGATTGAATTATTATAGATAAAAGGCACTATAAAAGCAGCACAACCACCTGTAGGGGTAATTTTAGCATATAAGGTTATTAACCCAGCAGGAAGTACACCTGGCGTAAATGTATTTGGAGCCGAAAAACTACCTGCAGAAACTGTAGCAGCAGCATCGGAATAAATACCATTTACCGTACCACTATAAGTACCACCATAGGTAAAAATAGGCGTGGGATTATCTTTTACTATCACTGCGGCATTTCCACTGTTTGTAATACTGCCTGATACTGTTGTATACTTTAGCACCCCTTGATTAGTAAAAGTATTAGCCCCCTTGGTCAAAGTTTTAGCAATTAGTATATACCCTTTATTAGTTACCGTTCCTCTTGTTAAAGTAAAGTTGCCTGCAAGTACATACAAAGATGCACAGGTAGTTGCATTAGAATATGCAGCAGAAGCTCCTGCAACAATCACTCCGTTAGTAATGGTACCTTGCGCACCTATCGTTATTGTACCACTATTGTTAAATGTTTTTTGTACTAAAAGTGCATTAGTAAAATTTCCTTTAATATTTAAATTTGAAGCAACACTGTTATTACTAAAAGTAGCCCCGCCACCGATAGCTATTCCTGTTCCACCAATCCCGGTAATGTTTATTGTTCCAGAATTAGTAAATGATAAGACATTATTTATTCCAGATGAAGTTGTATTAGTAATATTGATGTTTCCTGTATTACTAAATACAGCTCCATTAGTTATACCTGTACTAACATTTGGTGCAGTGATATTAATAGTACTAGAATTTGAAAACGAAGAAGATGATCCATTATAAATTCCATAAGAAATTGACGAATTACCAGTAATGCTTAATTGTCCGTCGTTCGTAAATGTAGATTGTTGATCGTTGTAAATTGGATATCCATTTAAATTGGCAGTAATAGATGCACCTGTACCATTACTAAAATATGCAGTATTATTAAAAATACCATAATTAGAAGAATTTGCACCAATTGTTATAGTACCCGAGTTTGAAATACTGCTCTGATCGTTAAATATTGCAGCATTATTAGTATAGTCTACAGTTAAGATTGCACCGCTATTATTATTAAATTGAGCAGATGGTTGATTATAAATACCATAATCATGTGCAGTTGTACCACCAATAATGATTGTTCCTGAATTATTTAAAATACCTGCATTATTAATTGATATATTATTATTTTCTGTATTAAAACCGTTTACCGTAAGGGTACTATTGGCATTTAAAGTAAGTGATCCAGATTCTATGCTTATATATTTCGCTAAAGCAGTAGTACCAGCATTAATCACAGGATAATTGGTAAGTCCGGTAGGTATAATAACTCTGTTATCCTTTGTTGGAACCATTCCAGCATCCCAGTTACCTGCATCATTCCAGTTCGAACTGGTTGCACCTGTCCAAGTAAGTATATCAGATTTAAATAATGCTACTTTGTAAATATTAAACAAAATACTATTATTTGCTGACACTTTAATATCGATAGTATCGGGTCCGAAATCTGTAGTTAATGGACCAGATGTAGTTCCACTTGCGGTAGTGGTAAAATTACCTTTATTAATACTAACGGAAACTAATGTACCAGAATTAGTGGTTGTTGGAGTAACCGTAACACTATTGGTAGACAAACCTATATTAGGTGTTGTATAAAATGTAGTCTTTGGGGTAAATGTTGGTGTTAAAGAACCCGAACTTACCGTTAAAGAAGATAAAGTTAAATATAATCCATAATAGTTGTTCTGATTGGTTTCTACCGTTTGAACTTCAGCATTAGAAAGAGCCGAAGTGAATACCAGCACTTCGGAAGTAGAGCCCAATAAATTTTGATTACCCCCATTATTTTGAATACCTACCATTACATCGGCAGTTGTAAGATTGTAGGTAATATTTGTTGTTAAAACAGAAGTACCGTTAATATAACCTGTGATAGTTCCTGCATTGTACACTTTAGTTCTTACGCACATATTGGGTACTGGTGTACCAGCATTATATGCTACATCTTCTCCATATCCACCAAACCAGGCACCAGCACCATTGAAACCTGCACCCAAACAAGAGTTTTGTTCACCAGCACTAGTTGAAGATAAGGTAACTATATTACCAGTAGTAGCACCAGAAACGGAATTTAATGTATGATTTGTAGCAGGGTTTAAAGAGCCTAAAATGGCTCTCATATAGTTTGAACCATTAAAATATATACTTGGCATTGCCAGTGTTCTGAATATAACCCCAGCACTAACAATATAGGGTTGCAGACTTGTATTTGCTTGTGTTGCATTACTACCGTTTCCACTTTGGTCGTACCAAATGGAAACTAAACCATCATTTGTGCCTACAAAAGTTTTAAGTGCCGCAGTATCTAAGTTGCCCCCTGCGGTAAAGCCAATATCCTGGGTTGCATTATCGCTACTTCTGCGCACTTGTATTGCTTTACCAGCATAACTACTACTTAGTTTACGAAGGCTATAAGCCGTAGTGGTAGGTGCAGTTGAAGATAGACCTACTAAATCTAATGTGTTTTGTGCATTTAGTTCGGTAAATGCCAAAAGGGAAAGGAAGAATGCATAGATGCATCTTTTAAAGGAGAATTGTTTCATATAAAACGATTATTTATAAAATTATTGCATTGCAAAGAATAAAGAAATAATTTTAATTGCCAAATTTTGCAAATAATTGCAATATTTCTATGCTACATAAGTACTTAATAGAGAAAGGATTAACTTGGAATTTACATTTTGCATTGTTCTTACTTACCAACTTAAGATTGAAGAAGTTCCTTAACAGTCTGACGGTAAAAAGCCAATTACCGATTGGAAGAGAAGGTAGCAATATGCAGGTGAAGGACTCAACTGTGGGAAGAGTAGGGTTGACGATGGGTTTGAAAAGACTATTATGGATGCAGTCGGTAGTATTATGAGAACGAATAACTTAATTATGGGAGGAGTAGGTTGTATTATGGGTTTGGAAAGACAATTATGGCTGCAGTCGGTTGTATTATGTGAACGAATGACTTAATTATGGGAGGAGTAAGGTTGATTATGGGTTTGGAAAGACAACTATGGATGCAGTCGGTTGTATTATACGAACGAATAACTTAATTATGGGAGGAGTAGGGTTGATTATGGGTTTGGAAAGACTATTATGGATGCAGTCGGGGATATTGCAGTCTAATCCTCCATAGAATGGTACTGCATATCCTGCGGAACGTTTAAAAGTAACATTAGCCGTTCACTCACCTATGTATGTCCAATACATAAGTGCTTTTTAGATTAAAACTTATTAATCTTTTGTTTGTTTAAATGTCTAATTAAAAGATACTAATGCAAACAACCAGTTTTTCGAAGAAGGATTTTTCAGAAATGGAAACGCGCAGAAAGGCGGCTTTTATTAATTCGCTTAGTGGTTTTAAAAGTGCATCCCTTATTGGCACTATCGATGCTGATGGCAAAACCAATCTCGCCATTTTTAGTTCGGTTATTCATATTGGTTCCGATCCTGCTTTAATTGGTTTTATCAATCGCCCGGATACTACCAGCAGGCATACCCTGGAAAACATTCTGCAAACAAATTGTTTTACCATCAACCATATCAATAAAACCATTTATCGCAAAGCACATCAGACATCTGCCCGTTATCCAAAGGATAAGTCTGAATTTGATGCCACCGGACTTACCACAGAGTTTAGTAATATTATTAAAGCACCTTACGTAAAAGAAAGCACTATTAAATATGGGGTAGTGTTTGCTGAAAAGCATGACCTTACAATAAATGGCACCATGCTGATTATTGGAAAAGTAGTAGAAGTATTTATTCCGGAAGATTGTTTGTTATCTAATGGTGCTATAGACATCGAAAAGGCCGAAACTGTAACTATTGCTGGCCTGGATAGTTATCATACTACGCAGCAGTTGAGCAGAATGACCTATGCTAAACCAGATAGATTACCAGAAGATATACAATTGACAAACCATACAAATTAATTCTAAAAATGAAAAGAAGCATTAACTATTTTATCAATATATTATTACCACTAATGGTTGGCGCTGTTGCTGGATATTATACTACTCAAAGCATTGCAAGCTGGTATGTGTATTTACATAAACCTTCTTTCAATCCTCCCAATTATTTGTTTGGCCCTGTATGGACTACCCTTTACCTATTAATGGGTATTTCTTACAATAAACTGCTTCAAGAACCCAACATACACTGGCGCCTGAAAGCGATTTATTATCTGCAACTTGTACTCAACTTTTTCTGGAGTTTTATATTCTTCCATTACCATAATCTAGGCTTAGCTTTGGTAGAAATTATTTTATTGTGGTGCTCCATTCTTACTATGATTATTTTATTTTACAAGACCAGTAAATGGGCTGCATTATTAAATATCCCGTATTTGCTATGGGTAAGTTTTGCTACCCTACTTACGTATAGTATTTATACACTGAACTAATAACTATGAACATATTTTTAAAAGCCAGATGGGAGAACCTGATTATGGCTAATTACGAAATAGATCCTGCAATACTTACGCCTTATTTACCCAAAGGAGTAGAACTGGATTATTATCATGGCAAAACCTATGTAAGTCTGGTAGGATTTCTGTTTAAGAATACTTCCATATTTAATATCCCTATCCCATTGCTGGGAACTTTTGAAGAAGTTAATCTCCGCTTTTATGTAGTAAGAAAAGAAGGCAATCAACTTAAAAGAGGTGTTGTATTTATTAATGAAACCGTGCCTAACAAACTAGTTGCATGGCTGGCCAATAAATTGTACAAGGAGCATTATTCTGCTATTCCTACTAAGTATCAATGGACCATTGATGAGCATCAAAAAGAAATAGTTTATCAGTGGAAGGTAAAGGGCAACTGGAATAGCATCAGTGTAGTAGCCGATGCTGCACGACAGAACATGCAGGCGGGTAGTATAGAAGAATTTATTTTCGAACATTATTTCGGCTATACCAGGGTAGATGCAGCCAACACTTTGGAATACAAAATTAATCATCCAAGCTGGGAGATAAATACCGTAATAGATTATCACATCAATTGCGATTTTGCAACCTTTTATGGTGCAGATTTCAGTATCCTGAATCATACCAAACCCCATTCGGTGCTGTTGGCTGAAGGCTCTGCAATAAGTGTAGACTGGAAACGCATTCCTTTATAAATTCTACCATAATGAAAGGGGTAAAAAAGGAGCACCTGCCGTCTAAGATTTGCATTGCCTGCAATAAACCATTTACCTGGCGGAAGAAATGGGAGAAAAACTGGAACGAAGTAAAGTATTGTAGTGAAAGATGTAAACACTATAAGAACAACAAGGGTTGACAGGAAATATTACTACCTAACATATTTTAATCAATTTACTAAAAAGAGTATTTGTTTTAATGAAAAAAGAAGCAACATTATTTAATACCATAGACACTGATCGTATCATTCAGATGGCCTGGGAAGACCGAACGCCTTTTGAAGCAATCCATTTTCAGTTTGATCTGAAGGAAAAAGAAGTAATTGAATTTATGCGGAAGAATTCTTTGCCTAGCAGCTTTAGGATGTGGCGCAAAAGAATGCAATCTCGCAAAACAAAACACACTGCTTTACGTAATAGCACTGTCAACCGTTTTAAGTGTAGCCGACAAAAAGAATCGGGGAATAAGATTGCTAAGCGTTAGATATAATAGTTAAATTATTATGTTATGTTTATTATTACAGAAATAGCCCGAAGATTACTCTATGGGCTATTATCAATATTTACAATATTAGCGTTAAACTTTATGCGTTTTGCATACCTATAAGGTTTTAGAAACCTTATAGGTATTGCGTTTTGCTACTCCTGCACCTGCAGCCAGTAAGATAAGACTAAGTCCACCATCGAAGGGAACTGCATTATCCTGTGGAACGCCAGGAGTACCTGGATCACCAGAACCTGGACCTCCAGGACCACCACCAATACTACCACCTGGGCCAATTTGTGCCTGTGTAATGGTAGTAAAACAGATAACTAATATAGCTACTAATGCACCCTTTAATATTTTATTGATCATTGTGTTTACTATTTATTAATTATTAATTCAGTAGTATATGTACCAGCTTTTCCTACCAGCTGTACTGTATACACCCCTGTAGTTAATGATTTGGCAAATATAGTATTATTTGATATTCCAATTTCATTGTTGATTGTACTACTCATAACTTCCTGTCCAAGACTGTTTATTACCCTTACCGTATAAGTTCCTTTTTCCAGGTTGCTCATCTGTAAGTTGAACTTACCGTTTGCAACAGGATTTGGATAGATAGAAACAGCTCCTTTTACAATTACAGAGTTAACCTTAGCAGCTTTAAATATAACACTGAATCTACCTTGATA
>CAIVPM010000459.1 GCA_903907815.1 uncultured Chitinophagaceae bacterium
GTGAAAATTCTAAATAAATATGGTGTATAGTTTTACTAAAAAAGCCTCAGTTATTCTAACCGAGGCTTTTTTAAATATAAAGTCTTAAGTAAATTCTTATTCAGTTATAGAAGATTATGTTCTATTGCATATCTAACTATATCTGCATTAGTTTGCATACTCATTTTTTCTAAAATTCTGGTTCTGTATGTACTTACTGTACCAACACTAATCTGAAGTGTTTCAGCAATTTCTACGCCACTTTTACCAGCTGCAAGTTGTTTAAAAACTTCAAACTCTCTGTTGCTAAGTTTTTCGTGTGCTGTACCTTCTGTATTATTCTCAAAAATACCCGCTAACAAAATAGCAATATCAGGAGTGATAAATTTTTTGTTGGTAGAAAGTATATGATTAACTGCAGTTACCAGCAATTCAGGAGCACTTTCTTTTGTAAGATATGCAAAAGCTCCAGCTTTTATACATCTTAAAGCATATAGCTCAGGCATGTGAACACTTAGTATAATTACAGGAACTTTTGATCCTTGTTCCTTAAGTTCTTTTAAAACTTCTAAGCCAGTTTTTCCAGGCATGGAAATATCAGAAATGATAATATCCCAATGTTGCTTAATTGTTTTCTTTATTAAATCTACTCCATTGGAAACTTCTTCAATAACGGCATGAGGGTATGCTTCAGATAATATTGAACTTAGTCCTCTTCTTACTATTGTGTGATCGTCAGCAAGCAAAATTTTCATAAATATTTATTTTAAATACTAGTAGTTTAAATAAATGCCTTTTAGGTTATAGATTTTAAATATTTACTAGTATATGGCTGTGAAAGTACAATATTAATTTCATCTTAAATAAAAAATAATTTGCCAACTTGTGAGAATATGTGATAATTTAAATTTTTTAAACCGAGGGTAAGTTGTTTAATAGTTGTTCCACTTTAATATTTAAAGCGCAATTAAAGTGCTTCTCAGGACATTCTTTTAAACCATGTAATCCACATGGTTTGCAACTTAATTGTTCTTTTGTTTCTACCACATGACCCTTTGGCCCTAATGGTCCAAAGCCAAACTCAGGTATTGTACTACAGTATATAGCAGTCACTGGTGCCTGCATGGAAGTTGCAAAATGGAGCGGGGCTGAATCATTTACATAATTCATTACCGCATCTTTCATTAATGAAGCAGATTGAAGAAATGTCAATTCTCCAGCCATATTTATTACAAGTGGGTTAAGGCTTCTGCTCATGATTTTCTCACACCCATTCTTGTCTGTTGGAGCGCCAAGTACATACACTACCAAATCTTTTGGCAGGTTATTTAAAAACTCAATCCATTTCTTTTTTGGATATTGTTTGGTCTTCCAAACCGATGAAGGGGCAATGGTAATATATGCCCTTGCTTTCAATGGAGCAACCTTTGCATCATCCTTTGCAGAAGGATATAATCTTGGAAAGCTAAAGTCTTTATCAGTAAAAGATTCAATCAATAACTGATTTCGTTCTACTTCGTGTATAGTGTCTGCGGTAGTACTTACTACATGCTTTATCTTCTTTTTAAATAAAAAACTTAATGGGTTTTTATCGAAGCCTATCGTCAATCTTGCACCGGAAAAAGCAGATAATATTCCTGTTGCTGCAAACCTTTGTGCGTTGACAACAATGGAATAATTTGTCTTCCTGATCTTCAATAGCAACTTGAAAAGATTAGTGTATTTTGCTCCTTGCTTATCCCAGATAATTACTTCATTTATATAAGGATGATTGGTTAGTAATCCTTCATTTCCTTTTCTAACCATGAAATCTATTATCCAGTCGGGGTGTGTTGCATGAATTTTTTCGGCCATTGCGGTTGCAAGGACTGCATCTCCAATAAAAGCTGTTTGTATAATAAGGATTCTCTTCATGCTGCACAAGCTAATCTTTTGCAAATAAAACATAATTACTCGGTAGCAGCAAGTAGTTAATTGTTTTAATAGGAAATAATTTAATCATTACTACTATTTTTGACGTAGCAACAGGAACAATTATGACCATAAACATACAATGTGAAGATAGGGTAGGACTGGTAGCAGCTATATCTGGATTAATAGCACAGGAGAGTATCAACATCATTTCCATGAGAGAGCACGTGGATACTGAACAGCATCTTTTCTTCGCCAGATTAGAAATGGACGACAATGAGAATGCCCAACTCTTAAAGAACAAATTGAAAGAAGTTTTACCCCAGAATGCAACCATTAATATCCATACTTCCCAGGAGAAGAAGGTAGTAGTAATGGTGACCAAAGAATATCATTGTCTGGGCGATATTTTAATAAAGAATCATTTCAAAACACTGGGGGCAACTGTTCAATGTGTCATTGGTAATCATGCTGTGCTGGAGGAAGTTTGTACTAAGTTCAATATTCCTTTTCACTTTATTTCCCATACAGAAAAAGATAAGCCATCATTCGAAAAGGAGATAATCGATACTTTAAAGCAATATGATTTCGATTATCTGGTATTGGCTAAGTTTATGCGTATTCTTTCATCCGATTTTATCAGTCAGTACAAGTATAAGGTGATAAATATTCATCACTCATTCTTGCCAGCATTTATTGGAGCAAACCCATATCGACAGGCTTTCGATAGGGGCGTAAAGCTCATAGGTGCAACAGCACATTTTGTAACAGACCACCTCGATGAAGGTCCCATTATTGCTCAGAATATCAATCCGGTAAACCACACCTTTAGTGTTGCCGATATGATGAGAGCAGGAAAAGAGATAGAAAAAACAACCCTGTCCAGAGCACTTCAATTAGTGTTCGAGGACAGGGTGTTCGTGTATAATAATAAAACAGTAATCTTCGAGTAAAAAGGAGATAGGAGACAGAATATAGGAGTAAGGAGATAGAATACAGGAGAATATTTATCAGATAAATGAATTCTTGTATTCATTTAAAATTTAGCATTCAACATTTAAAATAATGTATTTGCCTTTCACCTTGTATTTTGTATTCCTTTGCGCCTCTGTGCCTCGTTGCCTTTGTGCCTTGTATTAAGCCTTCAACCCCTTTATCGCTTCTGTAAGCTTAGGCACCACTTCAAAAGCATCACCCACTATACCATAGTCAGCTACTTTAAAGAATGGCGCTTCTGCATCTTTATTAATCACCACAATCGTCTTACTTCTGTTTACGCCAGCAAGGTGTTGTATAGCCCCCGAAATACCTATCGCAATGTATAAGTTAGGAGAAACCTGAATACCAGTCTGACCCACATGCTCATGGTGTGGTCTCCAGTCCGAGTCTGCCACTGGTCTGCTACAAGCCGTAGCAGCATGCAATGTTTTCGCCAGATCTTCCAGTATGCCCCAGTGTTCACCACCCTTCATTCCTCTACCACCACTCACTACTATATCCGCCTCGGTCAATGGCACTTCACCACTCACTTTATTTACAGCTGTTACTTTTATTTTAGCCGTTGCAGCAACCGATTTTGTTATTACTTCAGCACTTGCTTCTACGGTATTTACACCATAGCTATTTTGTATCAGCGATATTACTTTTACAGCTGTATCAATGCTTACAAATGCAAATGCTTTTCCACTAAAAACGTTCTTCTTTACTACAAATCCATTGCTCGTGTCAGGCAACGAAATAGCACCTGTTACTACACCCGCTTTCAGCTTTACAGATACTCTTGGAGCAACTGCTTTACCGCTTTGGTTATGCGAACAAACTACTACTGTCGCGCCAGCTTCTGTAGCTATTTCAGCAATTGCTTTTGTATAAACCTGTGCATCAAAATGATTGTATACTTCATCGGTTACATGGTATATTTTGCTCACGCCATACTTGCCCAAAGCAGCAATGTCATCGTTCACATTTCCCAGCAAAACCCCGTATGCCGGCACGTTTATTTGTTTAGCTATTGCAGCCCCGTAGCTCATCGCTTCAAAAGATGCTTTTTTGATATGACCCTCTGTCTGATCTATGAATATTATTACTGACATATTTTATTATTTATGAGCAATTTATAATTGCTGTATTGTGTATTAATTTCTTTAATTATCAATTGTCAATTATCAACTATCAATTATTAAAACGCCTTCACCTCATCCCTCAATAATCTCGCCAGTTCAGCAACATTATCAGGAGAAATAAGCTTTACAGATTGTCTTGCAGGAGGAAGTTCATACTTCACAATAGTCGTCAAAGCATCCACTGCTACAGGCTCTATTACATGCAAAGGTTTAGTTCGTGCCGCCATGATGCCGCGCATGTTAGGTATACGCTGAGCAGCCATGTCTTTCTGACAACTAACCACTACCGGAAGCACTACTTCATTCACTTCTTCGCCACCTTCTATTTCTCGGTTGATGGTAGCGGTAGTTCCGTTTATTTCAAACTTACAAGCCAGCGATACATATGGCATATCCAGCAATTCTGCCACCATACCACCTATCGATGAACTATTAAAATCAATTGTTTCCTTACCCGTAAATACCAGGTCGTACTGTTCTTTTTTAGCCAGTTCAGCTATCTGATACGCTACATAGTAACTATCATTGCTCGCAGCGTTTATTCTATGCGCCACGTCCCCACCCAATGCCAGTGCTTTACGAATGATTGGCTCACTGTCAGCCAGACCAACAGTTACCAGATCTATGCCGATCGAAGCGTCCTTTTCCTTCAATTCTATAGCACGTACCAGGGCGTACCATTCGTCGTATGGATTTAAAATCCACTGCACACCGTTCTCATCATACTGAGTATTGTTATCTTTGAACGCAATTTTGGATGTTGTGTCCGGCGTTTTACTGATACAAACTAAAATTTTCATTCCTTTTATTTTAAGTCTATTAAATATTATTACTAATAATTTGTTTATGAATCGAATCGCTAAAATACTCGAATTTCTCAAAGATGCCCCTACCGATAATTTTCTGCGCCATGCCCTTGCCTTAGAGTATATAAAGGAAGGCAATGATACTGCAGCAAAAGAACTTTTCATCAATATTCTTACCCAGTCGCCCGATTATGTTGGTTCCTATTATCATCTCGCCAAATTGCTGCAGCGAAACAATGAAACCGAACAAGCTATCGAATGGTACGAAAAAGGGATGAAAGCCGCCAAACAAGCCGGCGATAATCATTCCTATGGCGAACTTCAATCTGCCTACGAAGATCTTATTTACTAATTCCAAGAGCTGTAAAAAACAAGTCTGTATTCAATTATCAATTGTTAATTATCCATTATCAATTAATAAAAAGCTTACACTTGTTAGTTTTCGAAGGAGCAAAATAAAGGAGATTAAACATATCAAAGCAATTTAGTAGAATAAATTATTAATTAGCTCCAATATTTTCGTAATTAAAGCACATACATTTCATCAAAACAGATGCAAATAGAGGTAGTTTTTAAACCTTTAGTTTTTAGTTTTTTGTATTGGATCTATTTTTAATTATTAATTTTTAATTCTTAATTGGCTGTTTGTATTCTTTTTCCTTTTTACTTGGATTATGGCATTGCCTTCGGCCCCCGCTATCATTCCAATCTTTTTGCCGCAGGCAGGTTCAGGATGATATACCCAAAAGCAAAAAGGATTTTCCCTTCTATCGGTAATGCAATACAAATACATCGCTCACCCCGTCAGTACGCTCCGAATCGTCTTTGCGAGCAAAGCGAAGCAATCTGAACCCCAAATAGAAGCCATTCAATTAATTATAAAATTTGTATTCACCCCGTCAGTACGCTCCTACAAAACAATCCTAAAATTCCAAGAAGATAAAAGGAGCGTCAGACGGGTAACATCCGCTTTATTTAAGTGCCATAGGCACAACCATTTGGTAGCATCTGAAAAACACAATACAATAAAATGCCATAGGCATGACCTTTTGATAGAAACAAAACACAAATTGCACTAAGTGCCGTAGGTACGACCTATTGGTAGACCACAATCGAGGGTAAATAATCACCAAAACTCCCTAACGGGTTTAACCGTTTCATTCATTTGAATTATTGTTCTGATAATAATATTTATAGTTGACTACAATTTGTAGCCAACTCATTTCCTTCCGCTTTAACCCTTATTTTCTGTATATTCCAAGTGGCTGATTATCCTATATTGGGAAGGTTGGGGAAGCTATTTCAATACAAAATAATATACGTCATCCGCATTTTACCATCCAATGCCAGCATTTTCAAACCGTGACAATTTGTCACGGTTTCGTTCCCTTCTTCTTTAAGTCTTTGCTTTAGTTTTCTCCAGTAAGCATTTGCATCTACACTATCAGTCAATACGCCCACTACATCTACTATCGAAAAATACCATTTTTCAGCTATAGCATCCCATACAGCCCTCACTTTCTTATCCTCAAATATTTGTATAGCGTTATTTTCTTTCATATTCTATCTTTAGATGTGTATCAATTATAAGTCTTTAATAAAAGGGTTAATCTTTAGTCTGTGCAAGCAAAGCTAAGCAATCTGGAACCCAAAGGCAAACATTGAATGAATATATCAAATTTGTATTCACCCCGTCAGTACGCTCCTACAAAACAATCCCAAAATTCCAAGAAGATAAAAGGAGCGTCAGACGGGTAACAACCGCTTTATTAAAGTGCCATAGGCACAACCATTTGGTAGAAACAAAAAAAATATAACACATAAAATGCCGTAGGCATGACCTTTTGGTAGCCCTCCCCAAAAACAGCCCACGGTTTCAACCGTGGGTTCTATCGCATTCAACAAAACACTAATAACGGTTTCAACCGTTTCTTTCTTTGTATTGGCTGTTAATCCCTCCTTTGAAGGGTTGGGGAGGCTGATATTATCAACCCCACTGCCACCACTACATCTAATACATGCCAACCATTCCTCCCTAAAGCTATTTTCATAAAAGGCTGAAACAACATCGCCAGCCCAATATATACAATCATAACCTCTATCTTCTTTTGTTCATAGCATTTATAAGCCAGCAAAGCAAACCCCAACATACCTGCAATCCTAACTCCTTGGTAAAAACTATAAGGCATATGAAGTAGGCAAAGAAGCAGTAGAATAGCTAGGAAATATTTTAAAATTTTGGTAATCATTTTAAATATATAAATCATTTTTAATGCCTGATATATCGCAAATTACATCCATAAAATTTGATGGATAATCAATTGAACTAGATTTAATATTTTCTGAATATTCAATATCGAAACTTCTAAAAGCGGTAGTATAATTTTCCGAAGTTGGATTGATTAAAAACTTTTCCAAATCAACTTTTGTATCATTTAAATATTTATCAATTAAATTAGATAACAAAGCAGA
>CAIVPM010000460.1 GCA_903907815.1 uncultured Chitinophagaceae bacterium
GCTAATGTTGGGTTTGCTCCACTATTCTGTATAAAGAAGGCCATACCTGGTTGTATATACCTTGTGAGTTTAGATGCAGATGGATTACTATTTACGTGTGATACTGCATTGTAGGTTACGTAAGTTGCATAGCCGCCAGATAAAAACGTTGGATCAAAATACCAGAAGCTACTGGTTAAGTTACTGGTTCCACCATTAGCATATACGCTTTCCCAATCGATAGGGCATGCATAAGGATTAGCCACCAAACTAAAGTTATTATTTCCTGCTACCAGTTTAGCGGCAGTTGAAGTATAAACGCTGCTGGTAACATTGGTAGTATTGTATAATACGTTTCCAGTTACTAAATTACCTGTTGCTCTAAGTGTGGTAGCACTTACCATGGCTGCAGGATCTGGAATATAAATATTATAGGTTCTATCGCCTCTTATGGAAGCTCTGTAACCCATAAATGGATCAAGGTTAGTTGATTTGGTATTGGTAACAGAAGGCCATGCACCTGCTCCATAATTATACAAAGATGGATTTCCTGTTAGTGTTTTATCTAAACCAGTAGTAGCATCTACACCACCTGGAGCAGCTGCTTTTACACCAGTAATATAAATACCATATCCTGCAGGACTATTGCCACCCTCCTGCCAGTTGGAAAAGATAGTACCTGCATTAGCTACTTCAGGACAAAGATCTCTAAACGCTCTTTTGCCATTAGGTATATATCTTTCTACCGTTACATTACCAGTTATTGTTCCTCCTACAGGCCCTACCACTGCTGTATTTAAAATAGAAGTGCTTTTTAAGGTAAGATGATTGCCGGTATTTAAAGTACCCGCAGTTACACTTAAAGTACCGGTAATACCAATACCAGATCCAATAGTTTCTGTACCAGTAACACTTATAGTAAGATTGGACAGTAAACTATCTGTTGCTGTAGTTCCAAAGTTGATGGTATTGTTGCTGTTGGTATTCAATATTAAAGTTGATGTAGCGGAACCTTTTATTCTACCTGTACCCGTAATTGCTCCATTAATAGTTAATGAATGTCCATTAATAGCTACTGTACCATTTAATATTATACCGGCTATTGTTACATCAGTACTTAAAGAAGGCTGATTAACAGCAAGTGGTATGGTTACAGTTACTCCTGAAGTTGGCAACACATCGTTTGTCCAGTTATTAGCTACATTCCAGTTGGTGGACGTTGTACCTGTCCAAACATAGTTAGGTTGTACCCCTGTTACTGTTTCTGTTATACTGTTACCTGTAGCTATAGAAGCAGTCTGACAGCTATTATTGGCAGTCATTACACAAGTCATTACACAAGTAATTACATCATTATTTACTAAACCAGCATCGGTATAAGTTGTATTGTTTGTACCTACATTAGTTCCATTCTTCTTCCATTGATAAGCAGGAGTAGAACCACCATTAGCAGGTGTAGCAGTGAATATTACCGTTGTTCCGGCAACTATACTGCCTGATGGATTAGCCGATATACTAACAGAAGGTGTAACAGAAGCTGTAACAGTCAGCACTAAAGTAGCGGCACTATCGCAACCAGCTTTATTGTTCAAATGAGCTGTTTGTGTACCAGCAGCATTGAAGGTTAATCCGTTCCATTTAAATGGCAATTGATTTGAACAAATAGTA
>CAIVPM010000461.1 GCA_903907815.1 uncultured Chitinophagaceae bacterium
ATCAATTTCAACAACTTCGGTTTCTTCTTTATCATGAGTTGCTTTGTATAAAAGTGTTCCAAAAGGATTAGCTACAAAAGAACCTCCCCAGAATATCATATCACCTTCTACTCCCACGCGATTAACTGAAACAACGTGAACTCCATTTGCAACTGCATGAGATCGTTGTATGGTCTGCCATGCATTATACTGCTCAATATTAGTTTCTTCAGACTGCGTATTTGCCCATCCTATAGCAGTAGGGTAGAATAATATATCTGCACCCATCAATGCTGTAATTCGAGAAGCTTCAGGGTACCATTGATCCCAACAAATTAATACTCCAATCTTGGCAAATTTTGTTTCAAAAGTTTTATACCCCATATCACCGGGTGTAAAGTAGAACTTCTCATAGAAACCAGGATCATCAGGGATATGCATTTTCCTGTATTTGCCTAAATATGTGCCATCTGTATCTATTACAGCAGTAGTATTATGATAAAGTCCCTTAGCTCTCTTTTCAAAAAGAGATGCAATTATCACTACATTTAATTCTGCAGCTACAGGGCCTAAAATGTCGCAAGTAATCCCTGGAATTGGTTCTGCAAGTTTGAAGTTATCATGATCTTCAATATCACAGAAATACAAGGAAGTAAATAATTCCTGTAAACAAATAATCTGAGCTCCTTTCTGTGCAGCCTTCTTTATTTCTGTAATTGCTTTCTGAGTGTTAGTCACTTTATCAGCAACACAACTCATCTGAATTAATCCTATTGCTATTTTACTCATATTTTTTTTTGCAAAAATAGTGTTTGGAATTCTTTTTTAAAATTTGAATTAGTTTCATTTAATTTGCGAAATAGTATTTCGGTTGCTTTGGTGTTGTGTCAGATACTAAACTTGTTATTAAATTTGTCCAAGTAAGCAAGTTTTACTATCATTAATTATCTATTAAATCAAGAATTATGAGTAGTCAGGAATTTAACCCAAGAGAGGCTAAACAAAGAAAAAGAAAGTCTCAGATTGATAAAGTGTGCCTTATTCTTTTCTGGATAGCATTAGTTGGAGAATGTTATGCACTTTATACAAAAAATTATAATCTCCGATTTGTTACTAGAACAATTATGGTTCCATTTTTATTTCTAAGGATATTTAATAAAGATGTATTCTTTTCCATGCACTTTTTTGTTTACATGAGTCTTTTATTAACTTGGTTCGGTGATATTTTAAATCTAATCAGAGATTTTAAAATACAATATTTAGCATCAACTGCTTATACTATGTCTTATCTTGTGTTTGGAGTTGTTTTTTACAACTTCAAGGATAAAAAGAAAATGTTTGTGAACTATATATTTTATGCATGTTTTGCTGTATTAGGGATAATAGTATTTTTTATATTCTATTTCCCAACAATGAGTGATTCATTGAACAATGTACATCTTGCAATTCATGGAATAGTACTTTTATTCGCATTTTTCTGGGCGTTCACTATCAGAAAAGATATTGGGAAAATTGGGTTTAAGTATTTTTTACCATGTATCATCTTAATGATAATTGCTAATGCAATTTATTATGTAGACTATAATATGATCAATAAATTAGGTACTGAAAGTTACGATGTAAAAAGAAACACAATTATAGATGTTGTTGTAGCCTTTATTTATGGGCTTTACATTTTTACCTTTACACAAGGTATCA
>CAIVPM010000462.1 GCA_903907815.1 uncultured Chitinophagaceae bacterium
AAGAACTTGCTGAATTTGAGCTTCACTTTAAAGAAGCCGTAAAAAGCAAAGTACCATTATTAGATAGAATAATGCAGTACATTGTAAAGCGTAAGGGTAAGCAAATGCGCCCTATGTTTGTATTGCTTTGTGCTAAACTAGGTGGTGAAATTAATTATTCAACATACAGAGCAGCTTCTTTAGTTGAACTTTTACATACCGCTACTCTTGTTCATGATGACGTAGTAGATGAAGCCGATGAGCGTCGTGGCTTCTTTTCCATAAATGCCCTTTGGAAAAATAAAATAGCCGTACTGGTGGGTGATTATCTTTTATCAAAAGGATTACTTCTATCATTAGATAACAACGACTTTAAAGTATTGCAAATCCTTTCGGAAGCAGTAAAAAAAATGAGTGAAGGGGAGCTGCTTCAGATAGAGAAAGCTAGAAACCTAAATATCAAAGAAAGCATTTACTACGATATTATCAAAGGAAAAACAGCTTCATTACTTGCTGCTGCATGTGCTGCAGGTGCTTATACAACATTTGAAAATGCTGATTCTGTTGAAAAATTAAAACAATTTGGCGAAAATGTTGGTATGGCGTTTCAAATAAAAGACGATTTGTTTGATTATGGCACACAAAATGTAGGCAAACCAACAGGAAATGACATTAAAGAAAAGAAAATGACGCTTCCTCTTATTTATACCTTAAATAATTGTGATGCAGCTACAAGAAAAAAAATTATTTATATTGTCAAAAACAACAATACCGACAAATTGAAAGTGCAATATGTAATAGATGAAGTACATAAGTGCGGCGGTATTGATTATGCTTCCAATAAAATGATAGAATATAAAAACGAAGCCCTAAATATTCTTTCACAGTTTCCAGATTCTGAGGTTAGAACTACTTTACAAGATCTGGTTAATTATTCAATTGACCGAAAATATTAATACTATCCTAAGCTGAGTTTATGGAAAAAAGATGGACTATTTTATCTGCTGATGAGCAAAGAGTAAACTCGCTTAAAGATGCGCTGAAAATCAATAGCACAATCTGTTCAGTATTGGTACAAAGAGGAATAGACAATTATGACGATGCTAAACAATTTTTCCGTCCTCAACTTGCTGACTTATACTCCCCTTGGCTGATGAAGGATATGGAAAAAGCAGTTGATCGAATACTGAAGGCTTTTAGAAGCAATGAAAAAATCCTGGTTTATGGAGATTATGATGTTGACGGTACTACTTCTGTAGCTACCATGTATCAGTTTTTAAAGTCGGCTCATAGCGATGTTGACTTCTATATACCGCATCGTTATAGAGAAGGATATGGTGTAAGTAAATTAGGGATTGATTTTGCAGCAGAAAATGGCTTCAGTCTGATTGTTACTCTTGACTGTGGTATAAAAAGTGCGGAACTGATTGATTATGCCAGCAATTTAAACATAGATGTAATAGTTTGCGATCACCATACTCCAGATGATTGTATTCCTAAAGCAGTTGCAATTCTTAATCCAAAACAAAAAGATTGTAATTACCCGTTTAAAGAACTTTGTGGTTGTGGAGTTGGCTTTAAATTAATGATGGCATTGGCCGAAAAACTTTCACTTCCCGACGAATCATATTTACAGCATCTTGATCTGGTAGCTACAGCTATTGCTGCTGATATTGTACCTATTGTAGATGAAAATAGAATCCTTACTTATTACGGTTTAAAGAAAGTAAATACCAATCCTAATCCTGGTGTAAAAGCATTAATGAGATTAGCTTCGGTACAGTCCGAAATGATGGTTACAAATCTTGTATTTGTAATTGCTCCAAGGGTAAATGCTGCTGGGCGTATGGATTGTGCCAAAAAGGCTGTTCAGTTATTTATAGAAAAGGATGAAAATGCAGCTATGGCCATTGCTGAAATACTGCATTCTGATAATACGGATAGGCGTGAAGCGGATGCCAGTATTACGGTAGAAGCATTCGAACTTATTGGTAATGATGTTCTTGCAAAGAACAAGAAAACGACTGTTGTATATCAGGAACATTGGCATAAAGGAGTGGTTGGTATTGTTGCCTCCAGATTGATAGATACTTATTACCGTCCTACTGTCGTACTTACCAAGAGTGGCGATTTTATTGCCGGTAGTGCCCGAAGTGTTACCGGGTTTAATTTATACGAAGCTATACATGCCTGTCGCGAACACCTAATAGGATATGGTGGACACTTTGCAGCAGCGGGTTTAACAATGTTGCCAGAGAATTTGAATGCATTTATCAATCAATTCGAAGAGGTGGTAAGCAGTACTATTACTGATGATTTGCTGATACCTGAAATAGTGATTGATGCAGAAGTTAATTTCGATCAGCTGAATCTTCCTTTTTATAATATTATGCAACAAATGGAACCCTTTGGTCCAGAGAATATGAAACCGGTTTTCATCACTCGTAATGTACTAAATAAAGGATGTAAAATTGTTAAAGACAAACACATACGATTTGTATTAAGTCAGCACAATACAACCCTTACTGGTATAGGGTTTAATATGGCCGACAAGTTTTGTACCTTTGATACCAGACAACCTGTTGATTTAGTATATACATTGGAAATAAACGAGTGGAATGGTAATAAAAACCTTCAGGTTAAAGTGATTGATTTCAGGCTTGCTAATAATAATTAATACTTAGATTAATATACATCTTTCTCTTTTTTTGAATTACAGTATCTTAGAAAAACTAGTACGTCTATACTTAGAAATCATTCAATAAATCATAGAGATTAAATACAAAATAAACCCTGCTTTTAAAAAATATTCCAAATAGATAGATTGGGTATGTAGCTGAAACAGTTATTTTCGTAGCTTAAGTTATTAACGATTATGAAATATACTAAGTTGTTTGCCTTACTATTCTCTATAGCTTTTGCTACTGGAATAAGTGCTCAGAGTAAAGTGGAGAATCCGTTGCTGATACATAGCAATAGTCCAATAAGCTTTGATAAAGTAACCGCTAAAACCGTTAGAGCTGCGGTATCTGTTTCGATAAAATCAGCGGATGCTGCACTGAAGAAAATTAGTGTGCCTACCAAGTTGCCAAGAACATACGATAATGTAATTAAACCTTTTGATGCCGTAATTTACGATCTGACAGATCTGTCGTTTAAACTTGGTTTAATATCGAGCACTTATACCGATGATAGTACCCGCAATGCTGCAAACGACGAGAACGAAAGATTGGGCTTATTTATGTCCAACATCAACCTGAATGAAGCGTTGTATAAGACTATAAAATCGTTCAGCTTGCTGCCATCAACTAAAGGACTATCAATATCACAAAAGAAGTTTATAGACGAGACTATCCTTTCTTTTGAAAAGAACGGTATGAAACTTCCTGCCAAGGAAAGAAAGACGCTGGAAAATCTGAATGCGCAACTGATAAATTATTCTACACAGTTTGATAAAAATATAGCGGAATATAAAGACAGCGCTGTGTTTACACTGGAAGAACTGAAAGGGGTAGATGAAAGTAAATTGAAAGAATGGAAGAAAGGAGAAGATCGTTATGTAGTGAATATTAATGGTCCTAACTATACCGAAATTATGACCAATGCAAGCAACCCTGCAACCCGTCATACTGCACTATTGAAATACAATGACCGTGCATATCCAAAAAACATTAAGGTACTGGATAGCATGTTGTACTATAGAAGTGTATTGGCAAAAACACTGGGCTTTAAAAGCTATGCGGCGTTTTCGGTAGCTGATAAAATGAGTGAAACACCAGCTAACGTATGGAATTTTATAAACGACCTGAAAGCAAAACTGGCGCTTAATCTGCAAAAAGAACTGGATGAATTGAAGGCCTTGAAAGTATCAATGAATCCTGATTTAAAAGATGGTTTTAATCTTTGGGATATCTCTTACTACCAAAAGAAATTGTTGGATAAAAAGTATCAGCTGAATACCGATGAAGTGAAGGAGTATTTCGAAATGAATAATACTATTGCTGGAATGTTTGAAGTGTACAAACAGCTATTTGGTATAGAGATTAAAGAAACAAAAGGACTTCCTGTATGGCATGAAAATGTAAGAAGTTTTGAAATATATAAGAACAACAAAAAGATAGGAACTTTTTATTTTGATTTATATCCTCGTGCTAATAAATATACTCATTTTGCCTGCTACCCAATATCTCAATTCAGTAGTTTATCGGGCGCAGAGATATTGCCTGTATCTGCACTTATCTGCAACTTTCCGGAGGGTACTGCAGAAAAACCTTCTTTGCTGAATCATACTAACGTAACTACCCTGTTTCATGAGTTTGGGCACCTAGTACACAGTATGCTTGGTAGAAGTGCTATTGCATCGCAAGGACCATTTAATGTGAAGGGAGATTTTGTGGAAGCACCGTCTCAGTTTCTGGAAAATTGGTGTTGGGAATATGAATCACTAAAGATGTTTGCTAAGCATTATAAAACAGGAGAAACACTTCCTTTAGAACTATTCAAAAAAATGAAAGCAACTCAGCTAGAAGGCGTTGCATATCAATATTCGCGTCAGCTTTATCTGGGTTCTATAGATTTTACTTTTGAAGATAAATATGATAGCATTAAAGGAAGAGGCATAAACGATGTAGCACAGGATTTAATTGGTATGCTTAAAATTCCAACGGTTGAGGGTTATCATGCTATCTGCAGTTTTGGTCACTTGAATGGATATGCTGCTAACTACTATGGCTACTTATGGTCCAAAGTATTTGCACAGGATATGTTCTCGGTATTTCAGGAAAAAGGGGTGATGAATAAAGACCTTGGCATAAAATACAGACAGGAAATACTGGAGAGAGGATCTACGTTGCCGGAGCATAAAATGCTGGAGAACTTTCTGGGAAGACCATCTAATTCCAAAGCGTTTTTGAAATCGCTAGGAGTGGAGTAAGGAATACATTGTGTTGAATGTTACATTTAAAATGTTGAATTAATACAAATACAGTTGCTGGTTGCGTGTCAATGGTAACAAGCAACTTTTATTAGTGCTTGTTAAATGCAACAAAAGTTACATAGTACGTTTTGGTTACTTGGTTTATTTGCATCCTGAATTAATATAAATTACTGGATTATGAAATATATAGTGATAGGTGCAGTTGCAGGTGGAGCAAGTACTGCTGCAAGGTTGAGAAGAATGGATGAGAAAGCAGAGATTGTGATGTTTGAAAGAGGCGAATATGTTTCCTATGCTAACTGTGGATTGCCCTACTATATAGGCAATGTAATAAAGGAGAGGAATAAATTATTTGTACAGACTGCAGCTGGATTTAATAGTCGTTTTAATATAGATGTAAGAGTAAGAAACGAGGTGACTGCAATAGATGCTGCTGCAAAGACTGTATCGGTTAAGAATTTAATTACCGGAGAAGAGTATACAGAAACCTTTGATAAACTGGTACTATCGCCTGGAGCAGAACCTGTTCGTCCACCTTTACCTGGCATAGGACTGGAAGGAATATTTACCCTACGCAATGTAGCAGATACCGACTATATAAAAGCCTATGTAGATAAACATAAAACAGGCAAGGCAGTAGTGATTGGCGCTGGATTTATAGGATTGGAAATGGCAGAAAATCTGCATCATCTGGGGCTTGATGTTACCATTATAGAAATGGGCAATCAGATACTGGCACCGGTAGATTATCCCATAGCCGCATTGGCTCAGCAACATATAAGACAAAAGGGGGTAAACCTTCAACTGAATACAGCAGTATCAGGATTTGAACGAACTGATAACGGATTGAAAGTATTACTAAAAGATAAAGAAAGTATTGATGCCGACTTGGTAATATTATCAATAGGTGTAAGACCCGACACTAAACTTGCTGTAGGTGCAGGATTGCAACTTGGAACAGCGAAAGGAATACTGGTAAATGAGTATTTACAAACCTCCAATCCTGATATTTATGCGGTAGGGGATGCCATAGAATTTGTAAATCCTATTACCGGACTATCCATGATAACTTATCTTGCTGGTCCTGCCAATAAACAAGGAAGAATCTGTGCTGATAATATAGTGTTGGGTAATATAAGACCCTATAAGGGCGCCATTAATACAGCTATTGTAAAAGTGTTTGATATGGTGCTGGGAACAACTGGTGTTGCTGCCAAACATTTACAAGGATTAGCTATACCACATATTATTTCTACTACTCATAGTGGATCTCATGCCGGGTACTATCCTGGGGCACAACAAATGTCGATACAAATAGCGTTCTCTCCTGATAACGGTAAGTTATTATCTGCTCAGATAGCTGGGTATGATGGTGTAGATAAAAGGCTGGATGTGTTTGCCAGTATTATCCAAAATGGCGGAACAATCTATGATCTTATAGAGTTTGAACATGCTTATGCTCCTCCATTCTCTTCGGCAAAAGATCCTGCTAATATGGCTGGGTTTGTGGCAGAAAATATATTACATGCTGTATTGAAAGTGGCGCATTGGAATGGAGAAAATAAAGCTGAAGAAGGAGATTTACTGGTAGATGTAAGAACGGTAGAAGAATTCAATAAAGGAACTATTGATGGTGCTATTAATATACCAGTAGATGATCTTAGAAACAGACTATCTGAATTACCTAAAGATCAGAAAATATTTATCTTTTGTCAGATTGGTTTAAGAGGATATCTGGCACAAAGAATACTATTACAAAACGACTATCAAAATGTGTTGAATATTTCCGGTGGATTCTTTTTGTGGAATGCGGTGAGAGCGGAGAAAGCCCTATTAGTTAGTTAGCAAATGAATACAAATACCAATTTGAAAATTTGTGAATTTGAAGATTTGATAATGAATACAATTTTAATTTGTTCAATCCGCTAATTCGCTAATCAGTTAATTCGCTAATCAGTTAATACGATAATTCAAAATATATAATTAAAACAAAATGGAAGATATTAAAGAACTTTTGCAGGAACCAACAGTAACCATTCTGGATGTAAGAAACCAAAATGAATTTGCTATGGATAGAATTGAAGGTGCAATTAATATTCCGCTGCCTGAAGTGGGTATTAGATTAGAAGAAATAAAACAAATGTCGAAACCAATAATAATACATTGTTTGTCAGGAGGAAGAAGTGCTTCTGCTGTTGGGTTTCTTAAACAAGCCGGATTGAGTGATGTGTATAATGGTGGCGGTATTACTACTATGAGAAGTATGCTGAGCTAATTATATAAATTGTGTTGAATGTTAAATTTTAAATGTTGAATTCAATAGAATGAATTGGATAATTAAAAACAAGCTTTATTTTATTGGAGCAATGGTAGGAGCTATAGGAGGTTTCTTCTGGTGGAAACTGGTGGGCTGCAATAATGGTCAATGTATGATTAGTTCCAAGCCGCTGAACAGCATGCTATACTTTGCATTTGTGGGAACTTTAGTATTTAGTTTATTTAAGTCTAATAATAAATAATGATGCAATCAGAAGTACTCTATGCAAGCAATATTAAATGTGAAGGTTGTGTAAAAGCAATAGTAGAAGCATTGGAAAAAAGAGAAGATATAGAGCTTGTTGAAATAGATAAAGAATTGGGTAAAGTAACGGTGACTGGGGATGATTTTGACAAGGAAGATATTGCTATTCAACTGGCGCTAATGGGTTATCCTGAAAAACTAAATTAATAAAAATGGTTATCAAAGAGTTTTGGGACGGAAGATATAGTGCACCTGAATATGCATATGGAGTAGATCCAAACGAATACTTTAAGCAGCAACTGGATAAACTACCCCTCGGTAAAATACTACTACCAGCAGAAGGCGAAGGACGGAATGCCGTATATGCTGCTTTACAAGGGTGGGAAGTATATGCCTTTGACTGGAGCATTGAAGCTAAGAAGAAAGCAGATGCACTCGCTGAACTAAATAAGGTTTCCATACAATATCAGGTGGGTGATTGGTCTTCCCTTCATTATGATAAAGAACAATTTGATGTAATAGGATTGACTTACGCTCATTTTACTACTGAATCCATATCGGCTGTTCATCAAAAACTTATACAATACCTACGTAAAGGAGGTGTATTGATTTTTGAAGCTTTCAGCAAACAACATATTGAATACAATTCAAAAGATAAGGGTGCAGGTGGACCTAAAAACCCCGACATGCTTTTTGCTTTGGAAGAAATTGCCTCCGACTTTAAAGACTTTGAAATAATAGAACTTGTTGAGCAGGTAATAGACCTGAAAGAAGGCCCTTATCACAATGGTAAAGGTGCTGTAATAAGATTTACGGGAATAAAGAAATAAATACTTAATAATTGCTCTTTATTGACAGTCAATTTCCGCTGTCTTTTTATCATATCCATACATTTTTGCTTAAACAAGGCTATTCTGGTATAATTTTTGTTATTGCTTTTGCAATTCATTAACCGAATAAGGGTCGGTTTTACCTATTTTTACGCCTCGTTTTAAATAAATGTCTTAAGTATGAGATTTAAATTACTTTTATTATTTACTGTAATCAGTGGTGGATTGTTGATAGCACAACCTAAAAAAACATCCACAAAACCTAAAACAGCAACGGTAGTTAATGCTGCCGATACTGGTCACTACATTTCCGTAACGGTAAAGCCTTTTAAAAATCAGAAGGTTTATTTAGGCTGTTATTATGGCAAAAACAAAGTATTAGTAGATAGTACTGTAGTGAACGAAAATAGCCAGGGCGTCTTTAAAGGTTCCAAATTAACTGGCGGTATCTACTTTGTAGTCTCTCCACATTATTCTATCCTGTTCGATTTATTGGTAGGAGAAAAGCAAAACTTTACCATCGTGGCAGATTCTACTCAAAAAGATCATCCTTCAATTGTTGGTTCTCCTGATAATGACATCTATAAATTGTATACCGAGAAAGCCTTCGAAAAAGGCACCTTGATGAACAAGTATGAGGAAGCTTTTAAAGCTGCAAAGTCTAAAGCAGATTCCCAATCAGCAAAAGAAAAGGTAATTGCAATTAATAAAGAATTGCAGGATTACCGCGATACTATGATACAACAGAATCCCGATGCTTTATTATCTGCTCTTTTAGCAGCAATGCGTCGTCCGGAAACACCTGCTGTGCCTATCGTAAATGGTAAGCCAGATTCTACTTATCCTTACCATTTTGTGAAAGAACATTATTGGGATGATGTAAACTTTTACGACGATCGTTTATTAAGAACGCCGTTTCTCGAGCCTAAGCTGGATGATTATTATAAATACTATGTTTCTCCAGAGCCAGATTCTATTATTAAGGAAGTAAAAGTAATGTTGCTTTCTGCCAGAACAGGCAAGGAAATATTTCCCTATTTGTTAACTAAGTTCACCAACAAATACCTGAATCCAGAGTATATGGGACAAGATAAAGTGTTTGTATACCTGTTCGAAAATTTCTATTTAAAAGGCGATACTACTTACTTGAATAAAGAATCAAAAAAGACCATTGTCGATCAGGGGTATAGCAAGATAGCAAACCAGTTGGGAAGCCCAGCTCCATTGCTTGATGTAGCGGATACTGCAGGTAAAATGGTATCCCTTTATAGCATCAGCGCTCCTTACACTTTTGTAATATTCTGGGATCCAAGTTGTGGTCACTGTAAAGAAGAAGTACCAAGAGTCGATTCTATCTATCGTGCTAAATGGAAAGCTTTGGGGGTGAAGGTGTATAATGTAGATGTTAAGGATAATTCGGTAGAAGAATACAAGAAATTTATCCAGGATAAAAAGCTTCCTAACGATTGGTATTTTACTTATCAGCCTAAGGAAGTAAGAGATCAGGAAGCCGCTAATAGTCAACCAAATTTCCGTCAGTTGTACGATGTATATAAAACACCTACTATGTACCTGCTCGACGAAGAGAAACATATTATAGCCAAGCAATTAGGCATTCTTCAGTTTGACGATTTAATTACTGCCAAGCAAAAGAAGAAGAACGCAGATAAGAAAAAATAACACCTTACCGGATTAATCATGAAAGCTTTAAAAATAGTTCTTGCATTTGCATGCCTTACCTCTTTGTCGCATGCGCAAACCATCTTTACTTACGGTAAAAAAGACGTTAGTAAACAAGAGTTTCTAACAGCGTTCGATAAGAATCCGGGCAATGCTGCCGATCGGAAAAAGTCGTTGACAGAGTACCTTGATTTATACATCAATTTCAAATTGAAAGTACAGGCTGCTTACGATGCTAAGTTGAATAATCTGGAGACCTTTAAAACGGAATTAACCAACTTTAAAAGGCAACTTGCAGAGAGCCTTATCAATGAGGAAGCAGATGAAAAAAAGCTGATTGCAGAAGCCTACGAAAGAAGCAAGAAAGACATTCATGTAGCACAGATATTTATCGATTATGCCAAGGATACAGCCAAAGCTCAGGAGCAGGCAAATAAGGCCTCAGCCTTGCTAAAACAAGGTAAATCTTTCGAGGAAGTACTTAATATTTTCTCCAACGATGAAGTAAATAAAAAAACCAAAGGAGATATTGGATTTATTACCGTATTCAACTTACCGTATGCTATAGAAAACGAAGTATATGGTTTAAAACCAGGACAAAATTCTGCTCCCTATAAAGGAAAGTACGGCTACCATATTTTTCGTAATATGGGAGATCGAAAAGCACTGGGCAGAAGAAAAGTGGCGCAGATATTACTCGCTACCTCTCCCGATGCAGATGCCGAAGCACTGAGTGTAAAGAAAACGCTGGCCGATACTATTTACCATCAGCTTTTAAGAGGAGAACAGTTCGAGGCTTTAGTAGCAAGATACAGCAACGATTTGCATTCTGCCAACAACAATGGGGTATTGCCCGAAATAGGTATTGGACGTTTTGATACCGCTTTCGAAAACAAGCTGTACACCTTAAAAAACAATGGAGAATACCTTGCTCCATTCAAGTCTTCTTATGGGTATCATATCCTTAAATTGATAGAGAAAATAGAGCCTGCAAAAACGGCTGAAGAAGATGCTTATATCAAGCAGAAAATAGAAGGGGGCGATAGATTGGTTCAGTCTAAAAACAACCGATTAAAGAAATGGCAACAATTGTCTAAATACAAAAAAGCAACTTATACCGATACGGTTATATATGCTTATGTTGATAGCTTTTTGCAAGGAAGACCATTGGCTTCTTTTGGTAAGAAAATAGATTCTACAATACTGTTTTCTTTTACCACAGAAAATGTATATGCCAAAGATTTTCAGAACTATAGTTCCATGTTGCTGCATTCCGGCAATCCTTTATCCAGCAGGCCTTTTGCTGCTCAGTTTAAAGAGTTTGAAAAGACAAAGAGCATAGAATATTACCGCGATCATTACGAACAATTTAATCCATCTGTAAATAAACAGATAAGAGAATTTGAAGAAGCTAATCTGTTGTTTGTAGCCATGGATAAAAACGTATGGAGCAAGGCTTCGGAAGATTCTGTAGGATTAAAAGGTTTTTATGCTGCACACCAGGATAAATATGTATGGAACAAAGGTGTTTCGGGTATATTAATTACCGTTAATAATAAAGAAGTAGCCAAAGAGCTGGCAGGAAAAATTGCTAAAGATATTACTGCCTGGAGAACTACGGTAAGCAACTATGGTGGAGTGGCTTCGGCTGATAGTGCAAGGTATGAATACGAGAACCTTCCTATCAAACAAAAGATAGAACCAAGGGTTGGTTTTATTACTACTCCAGAGAAAAGCGATGCGGATGAATTGTATAGCTTTTTTGTTGTTTCCCAACTGCATAATGCTGCTACTAAACGTTCTTTTGAAGAAGCCAAGGGGTTAGTGATAAATGATTATCAAACACAGCTGGAAGCGGAATGGATAAAGACTTTGAAAGCTAAGTATCCTATTCATGTGAATGTGGCTAACTGGAATACGGTGAAGTAGCTTTTGGGAGTTAGGAGATAGGAGTGAGGAGACAGGAGAAAGGCAAGGAGGAATGCAAATACAATTAGCTAATTTGCTGATGTGATAAGAATACAAATACAGTTTCAAGTTGCTGGTTAGTGGTTACCAGTTCTGGTAATACAATGAGAATGTTCTGCTTTATTAATTGTTTTTTCTTAATTATTATTTCTTTTTATAGAGAGGGACTGTACTGCAAGGCTCTCCATACATAATACTTTTAACAACCGGGCGTAGTTTGTTGGTAATGGCTACATATGCTGACTCGGGTATGTGTACTTCGCCACAGCCTTTAATTACTATTCTTTTATCGGTAAATTCATTGGTATCTAACTGTGCTATTCTATTGGCGAGCACCATTTCTATCAACTGATTTTCTGTACCCATTACTACTTCTTTTGCAATTGGCTGCAGATAGGTAACTGCCAGCATATAGGCCCAAACTGGAACTATTGCATCGGCAGTACAGGTGATAGCTACATTTTTATTGGTAAATGTTTCCCAATCTAATTGTTGTAAAGCCAGACGATACTCTTTTTCTTTTAGTATCAGTCCCATGAACAGAAAGTCCTTTAGATCGAAAACCTTTATTTCTTCTTTTGGATAGAGGTCTTCGAGGTTAAAAGATACGATACCGCTTTCTGCAACTTTATTTATGATTGGTTCCATGCTGCAAAATTATGGCATGGAGGGAATATTAATTTACGAATTACGAATAAAGGCGGAGGCAAACTTCGTGAGTAGTGAAAAATACAGAAAATTGAACCACAACAGCATTATGTTACAGTTTATAAATACCAGATAAAAGAGATGTTTTAGTTCGATTATCGAATTATTTATTTTATTCTGAGACATATTTTAGACTATTTATTGTGATTTAGGTAATATTCTCTGCTTTTATTTTTCTAATAAACCGATATTAATTTCTACATTAATTGTGAATGCCAATTGAATTGCAGGAGCTGATAACCAATGGCAGTATAGCTATTAGTGTAAAATGAACAGAATATAGGGAGGACGCTATTTTCATAAACCTTTTAAGTTAGTCGATAATGTTGAATTTCCTACTGTTTAGAAACATTATAGGTGATGATACATAACATAGGAAGTGTGGAGTGCTAGGTGTAGGTTTGGTGTTTTAGAAGGGGATGCAAGGCACAAAGTGGAATACAAGGCAAGGAGGCAATAGGCAAAGAGTGAATTCAGGAGGAAAATAGAATAGGTTGGGGAGGAGTTTTGAAAGGTTATATTTTTAAGAAGAGAGTACCTTTTTTTCTGAAGGAAGTTTGAAATTTTCGGGAAGGTGGTTAAATGAAAAAAGAGAGGGTTTACAAACTTCTGTAAGGAGTGATAATTTTTCCGGAGACCATGTAAATTGTTCTGTAAGGGTTTTAAATTTTTGAGGTTGGACTATATTTTTTTGTTTGGTTTATATAATGAGCAGTTCCCTGACTATGATTTGAACAACCAGGAGTACTAATTGAAATACTTGGACTGTACATGTTTATACTAAGCGTGAAGAAGGGAATAACTGGAGTATGAATGCTTTTTGGAGGAGTAAATAAGGGAATTCTTAGGATGAACGTGCAGCAACTTGGAATGAAGGTTTGGAAACTAGGATGAAATTAAGGAAATGTTGGATTAACCTTCTATATATACAGAGATTGAAATGAAAATTTATTTAGTAATCATTTAAAATATAAAAAATGAACAAAGGCGAAAAAGGTAAGATGAACATGTTTATTCTGGTAGCATTATTTTATACAAAGTATGCTAGTGTATTTGTTGGGTATGGACAACTGATATTAGAGTTTGCAGGATTTAAAGGTGTAATGACCGACTTGGGAGTAGATGTGGGCGTACAAAAAAAGGATACTAAAGGAGTAACTGCAGAGAAAAATTTACTTGTAGAAAAGGCTATACAATTGACTGTAGATACTTCTAGAAAAGCAAGTGTATATGCCGAAGTTGCAAACGATACCAAACTAGAACATACGTTTAATATTCATGTGTATGATTTTCATAAGCTGGATGCAAAAGTGATACTAGAGAATTTAACTTTAATTTCGAAAGCGATTAGTGATAATATGTCAAAATTTGTTGGCTATAAAATAGTTGCAGCAGATGTGACTGCTATAGATGCTGCTATTGCTGAAGCTATGGAGGATTTGGGTAAACCAAAACAAGCAATAAAAGAAAGAGCAACCAGTACGGGTAATATTGCCGTGAACGTTGATAAGGGGATGGCTCATTTGCATAGAATAGATGATTTGCTGATATCGGAATATAAAAATACTAACCCTATAATGGTGGCAGAATATATGCTGAACAGAGAGGAAGAACCTTTGGGTACGCACCATACTGGTATAAGACCTTTGATAACGAGTACGGGTGGAGAACTTCTGCAAGGTGCATTGGTATCTATACCTGTTTTGAAAAGGGAGGTAGTAACTGACTATGAAGGTGTAGGAGAGTTGATAAAGTTTATGACGGGTACTTATGAAATTGAAGTAAGTAAAGATGGGTTTGTAGGTTTTAAAACTATTATGAAAGTACCAAGGGGTAAGATTGTGGATTTTACGGTGGTAATGGTGCCTAAAGTGCTGGTAGTGATGTCTACTAAAAAGGGGGTGCCAGTAAAGGAATATAATGCGAGTGTGGTAGATACCGATGTATCTGGCATGACGAATGCAGCTGGTATGGCTGAATTGCCAAAAGCACCCAATAAGGGGGTAATGGAATTGAGTAATGAGAATGGAGACTTTTTTAGTGTGCCTTATGATATGGGTGGAATGGATAGGCTGGTGATACATGTGGAAATTAGCTAATGTGCTGATTTACTAATGAATACAAATTTGAAAAACTAGGACTAAAGGTTTAAAAACTAAATGTTGATGACTAGAGCCTGCGGATATTTCCGCGGGCTTTTTTAATGGGGTTTTGGGAATGCAGGAGTTAAATGTTTAGGAAGCTTAGACCGCATAGTTAATTTTCCTTTTAAGTAATTTTATGATTGAAAGCTGAGGGGAAATGAGTCTATGCGGGAAAGGAAAATAATCATATTGCTTAGATGGGCAAGCACCTAAATTCGCAAAGACCCAGATTTTTGATTAAGTTTTGTAAGGGTAGTTAATCAGTGGAATAATATGACGAATGTGTTATAAAACAGGTGATGAAAATCATTTTATTTTAAAAACATGACGAAAGTCATTTTTTTGTTGATATATTTAATCAATATTTTATAAATA
>CAIVPM010000463.1 GCA_903907815.1 uncultured Chitinophagaceae bacterium
CAGTAGACCTATTTTTTGCAGGTATTCCTGATGGAGAATGATAGTAGTTTATGCAAACTTAAATGGCATTATTTACTTTTAAACCAGCCTGTTAAGTAACTTTTTTGTTAGCAAGCATAATGAATTACATTAATAACAAATCAGGTCCTGTTCATACGGGATTCATTAGTATTGTTTGCCTTCCTTTTAAAGAGCTATGGAAAACTTTTTAGAGTTTGTAATAGAATCTCTATTGCATATTCTGTGTTCAACTATGAACCTATTAAACAATACAAACATGAATCCACTTTCTATGAGTTTTATCAAACCAAGATTACTCTACTTGTACTTGTTTTGTTTTTGTGCTGCCTTGTGCATCAATTACCTGTAAGTAATAAACTCCTTTGCGGATATTACTTGGCAAGTTCATAATAATTCTATAGGTAGCTTGCTTAATAATGGCGTCTTGTTGTACTATTAATTTGCCCATACTATTGACTAACCGTAGGTTAATTTTTTGTTCAGCGCCCATATCATCAAAATAGGTCACAAAGATCTGATCATGCGCTGGATTGGGAGAAATATTAAAGGTATAAGTATTGAAACTTACTTTAGCTACACTGGAAAATTTGATAACACCATCTATTGAGGACTGTTTTATTCGGTAATAACTCCATCCAGAAAGAGGGTTATTATCCATACTACTGAAGGATAATGTACCACTTTGTTCATTCATTTTTGCAGCAATTAATAAACTATTAAAGTTAATACCATCGATACTTCTTTCTATAGTAAACTGATCAGTAGCTTTTGGGTTAGTAACCTCCCAATTTATTGATGCTAACTTGTTCTTTTGGTTCTCGACCCTGAAGTTAAATATGCCAATAGGAAGAACACCGTAGTTTATTACCTTCAAACTATCAATTACTGCATTTCCTGTGGTGCTATTGTGTGTAGCGTACCCAACACCAACATATAGATTATTGCCAAGGGAAACATTCACTGAATCAACGGCTACCCAGTTGCTCCCATTACTGGAAATATATCCTGTGTAATTGTCTCCTTTTTTTACTACTCTTACCCAATAAGGAGGAAGTAGTTTGGTACCACCAAATAATGTTTGAGTAGTGCCAATATTAAGACCAAGACGTTTTTGGAAAGAAGCACCATTCCCTGAAGTAATTAGCGACAAAGCATTAGGAGATCCTGGATCAAGTGTTTGGCGGAACATTACCCCACATTTTGCCCATCCATCTGATTTGTCTATAGATAATACTTGGGCAACAATTTCCCCAGAAGTAAAAGAGATTGGTTGATATAAATAATGTAAAGCATCCTGACTAGTCCAGATATCATTTCCAGAAGATTGTATTGTATATTTTTGGGTCACTGGATCATAGCAAACATCACCCGGAGTTTTAAGATAGCCTACATCTTGGTGTTTCCATGGATGCACTACAGTGTCAGCTGGAGGGCAGATAGTTGGGGCTGGGGCTGGATTAATGCCATATACATTTAAATAATTGGAGAAAGTAGCCATATACACTTTACCATTAGCAATAGTAGGTACTACAAATTTTGCAAATTGTCCAATAGAGTCACGTTTCGATTGCCAGTTGCTACTCCATAATTCATGGGTAACATCATTAGCATCAAAAGCCTGTAAAACTCCCGGTACAACTGCTTGATTTGCATCCCCTTGTATTGGATGGCTTGCCCAAAGGATACCTGTACCAGCTTGTAACCCATTTGAGGATAAAGACAACATACCTCCTGGCATACCATATGGTAGGCTAGAATTACCAATAATCATTTGAGAAGTATCGAATTTACTGGTAGTTCTATTAAAAGGTACTTGTTTTAATAAGCCGCTTTCTGCCCAGTTATAAATAAATTCCTTGTTTAAATTATTTTTGTAATAAACAGGTGATCCATGTATATGTTTGTCGGTAAAAGTTGCACTTGCATTCATGTTCAGCATTTGCGATACATTACTATTATTGGTAGTGCAACCACCCATATTGTTGTTGTTAACCACATATATGAAACTTTCTTTGCTACCAGACAATGAGATGTCGGTATTTGGGATTAGTAATACCCCATCTGAGCCATAATCCAGATCTCCATTCTCTAAGTATTGGTAATCATTAGGTGTAAAGTAGTCCACTACTTTTAGTGTACTGCCACTGGGCATTAGTTTTAACAGGCTTTCTCCTCTATTAGTAGTATCATTAGGATTACCATTACTTCCTACGGTACCATTTCCTACTGCTACATAAATAAATCCAGCACTATCTACAGCAGGTGCCTGGCCACTCATCCATATACCACCATCCCCACCATTAGGGGTAGAGTTATATACATATTTCTGTTGTAAAGTCTTACTGTCGTAACCAAGTATCCAACCATGATAAGGTCCCCAGTCACAGTGCGAAGCAAAACAAATATAAACCACCCCATTATATAGCATTAATCCTGCTCTTTGATTATTTTTTTGTGGACTGAATGAAACGTTTCCTCCAACAGTTCCATCTCCGGTTCCTTTTACTGTTGCAGTGATGCTGACAGGGCTATTCGTTTTTTCTGCACCAGTAAACAAATCTATTGCATGAAGATATTGAACATGGGTTCTTCCATTGGTAGTTACACTCCTTGCAACTACATATAAAGTCTGGCTTACGCTATCTATTACCGGAGTTCCTACTATACCCATTTTCCCACTAAAATCTTTATAGTTGCCATTACAAGCCCCCGTCATATCTGTATTTACTGGAGGGCGATAACCAGAGTAGGTTAAATTGACTTGCCATAGGGGTGTTGTTACACTATAATCATCAGCATCAAATGCATATACTGAATTATTAACTGTACAAACAATAACTACATTGCGTTTAGAACCACCAATGAATAAATTGCTATAAACAAGTGGCTGGGCATAAATCTGACCATCTACTTTGTATTTATAAACTAATCCAAAGTTTTGTTCTACAGTACTATCCGTTAATACCGTTTCACTATTGTTCCATCCAGTACGTTGAAGGTTGTTGTGTTGCGTTAAAACATTAGTTTGCGCATTCAATAATATAGCATGAAAACTAATTAGTATGAGTATAAATATTTTTTGCATAATGATTGTTCTAAAAAAAACAAACTTAATAACTTCTGATCTTTTTTAATCATTTTAGCCTTTTTTATATTACACCATATAACCCATTTTATGAACACCTTTGTACATTGTATTACCAATTTATTTTTATTCCCCCAAAGAAATTAATGGAAGCAGCAGGGTTATAGTACCTTTTACCTGCAGCATTAAGGTCGTTTCCAAGACTATAATGTTCATTAAGAAGGTTGTCGCCTCCAATGTAAAAGTCCATGGAAAGTTTTTTATATTTTGTTTGCCAGCCACATTTTGATTGTAGAAGATGGTATGCATTAGCGTTGACATCATTGGCATCAGTAAGGGGTATGGAGGATGTATAAGTATAAGAAATATGAAAATAATAACCCTTTTTGGCAATAACCTGAATTCCCGTAACATCTGTATTTTGAGGAACACCAGTAAGATGATTACCTGAATAATTGTTGCTACCTTGCTGATAACTTATAAATTTATATGGTTGATAACTATAACTATTACTGATATTAATAACACTTATAGCAGTGTTGTTGCTATAGTATAAATGGTATTTTAAATATACTTCCACACCATCCTGTTTTGTATTGCCTGCATTTATATAATAAACAGTGCCGTTAGTATTGTTTCTGGAAACAATGGCATTGTCTAATTGCATTCTATAAAAGTTAAGATCAAAAGTTAGTAAGCGGTTAAATAATTCCCCTTTAATTCCCAGTTCTTCACCCCAGCCATTCTCTGGTTGCAGCGTTGTATTGAATACCCTATTAGTAGGACGGATCTCTGCTAAGGCAGGTGGGCTGAATCCTCTGGATACATTACCAAAAATAGTCAACTTATTATTGATGTTATAACCAATAGTTGCCCTTGGCATGATAGCTATATCAGTATTTTTTTGGGAATAATCCGCGCTGCCATCGTTTAGGCGTTTATAGCTAAAATTCTCACTGTTTGCACTTGCCCCCAATTGAAATGTCCAGTTTTTGTAGTCCAGTTGTGCTTGCGAAAACACAAACCATTGATTAATATACACATCATCTTTAAATTGTAGAGTATCCCTTTTCCCTTTCAGGTTGCCATCATCTTCTATGATGGCATGGTTTCCTAATATTTCACCACCATTTATCCATTGCAACTTTACTTTACCTATCTTATGCTGATATATCATTTTCCCATTGGCATTTAAGTTAGTTTCACTTCGGGTTTCATAATCTGTAATAAATGGATTGGTGAAATCAGTATGGTTGTATAGTACCGCAATTTCTGTTGAAAAGGAATTGTTGATAGTATATACATCATGCAAGCCAATAAAAGGAGTATTGTTGTAAATGGCGGTTTTCTGCTCCACCGCACCAGGTAAGCTTCCAGATGCAGTCCTTGCCATTGTAGGGTCTTGCTGCATTTGTGCAAGTGTAATACCACCGGGTGTTTGGTAATATTGACTTGTAAAAAAAGCAATAAGATCTAGTTTATGCTTGTTAGTAGTATAATAAGCAGTATAGGTAATGTTGTCTTTTCTACTGGCAGATTGCTGCCTGTAACCATCGCATTGTTCATGACTTTGCACTATTCTGCTGCTAAATCTGCTTTTTTGGTACTGCCAGCTGGCAGACTCTTCCAGTAACCCAAAGCTTCCGCCGTTCATACTTGCATAGTAACAATTTTTATTAGGGTAAGCGCTGGGATAATTTGTGTTTAGCAACAAAACACCGCCAATTCCTCCACCATACATGCTGGCTGTATTTCCCTTAATAACTTCCAAACTATTTACTTGAGTTGTATTAATCAGGTTAAGGTAGGTGTTGCCACCACCATCACTAATAGGTAGTCCATTCCAGTATACTTTTAAATCCCTTACCCCAAAAGTTGAACGCAATACACTACCGCGCATGGATATTCTAAAACTTTCGGGGCTTCTTTGCTCCATTCTGATGCCGGGAATAGTATTTAATCCAGGAAGGAAAGATGTAGTGGCTATTTCTTGTAATTGTTTGCTTTCAAGTATTGTAACAGGTGCAGGTAAATTTTGCCAGGACTTGTTGTAATAGAACGAATGTAATTTAACTTCTGAAAAACAATTAAGAAAAACAATTTCAGAAGTGTCTTTTGTTTGTGCAGAAACAAATTGTATAGTAAGAATTGCCATTAACACAGTGAAAAAGAATGACTTTATAATTGCTTTATTTCTCATATTTAATAAGCAATTATACATTATAATGTTGTAATAAACCATTGAATTTGATTTGCAAAGAATATTAATTAATATACTCTTTCAGAATCTCTTTCTAAAAAAACGTTCATTATCGGTTCGGGGCTACTTTTTTCAATAATCTGGCACAAAAAAAACTTTCCCTTTACTTTCGCAGCAAAATGAACTATGCGAATAAGTTTCTCCTACCAGAAGGCAAAAGTATTACAGGCATTGCGCTACCATTTTGTTTCCAGAAAAGAAATTAAAGTACTGGTTATACTGGTAAATGTATTTGCCATCCTTTCGGCTATTTTATTATATGCTAAAAAGATTCGTCCCGAACCATTCTTGTTAAGTTCTTTTGTATGGGTAATTATGGCTTTGTGCATCTGGTATATATTGCCAACGATGGTGTACAAAAAATCGACAGCCTTTCTGGATAGTTATACAGCTGATATAAATGAAAAAGGAATTAATATGCAAACTGATAGAGGCGAAGTATTCTGGCTATGGAATGGATTTGTTAAACACTTGGAAACGCCTCATCATTTTCATCTTTATTTTAATGAAAAAAGTTTTTTTCTTATTCCAAAGGAAGTGATGAATGAAACTCAGTTACATGAATTTAGGAATTTGATGAATACCCATATAAGTTCATAATAAACAATCCATGTATTCCTTTATTGGAATGATACATCGTATAATTTAATCCTTCAGTATGAATCAAGTATATGCTTCTATTATTACCATTGGGGATGAGCTTTTAATTGGTCAGGTAATAGATACCAACAGTGCATGGATTGCACAGGAATTGAATAAAATTGGAATTGCTGTAAAACATAGGGTAGCCGTTGGCGATAATAAAGCTGATATTTTACAGGCACTGGATGAAGAACAGAAACAAGCCAATATTATATTGATAACCGGTGGGCTTGGTCCTACGGCAGATGATATTACCAAACCGCTGCTTTGTGAATATTTTGGTGGAAAGATGATACTGCATCAGCCAAGTCTTGATTTTATTACCGAACTATTTGAGAAGAAGTTTAAAAGGCCCATGACGGAGCGAAATCTTAAACAAGCCGAAGTGCCTGATATTTGTACTGTTCTATTGAATGAAAGGGGAACTGCACCTGGAATGTTGTTTAAGAAGGGGGATAAAATATTTGTTGCAATGCCTGGCGTGCCACATGAAATGAAATGGCTGATGCAGGCTCATGTTTTGCCCTACATAGCACAACATTATCAAAATGGCTATGTTGAGCATAAAACTTTATTGACTGCGGGAATAGGAGAGTCAACTCTGGCAGATACCATAAATGATATAGAGGAAAGTCTGCCTGCATATATTAAGTTGGCGTATTTACCCAACTATGGGATGGTTCGATTGAGGCTTACTGCTTATGGTACGGATAAAATTTTGTTGCTGGAAGATCTTCAGAAATACTTCACCTTATTAAAAGAAAGAGTAGCCGAATTTCTGGTAGCTGATGAAGATTTGCCGCTGGAAGCTGTGGTAGGTAAGCTGCTGAAAGAATCTAATGAAACGGTGGCAACCGCTGAAAGTTGTACAGGAGGATTAATTGCACATCTTATCAGTTCTATTCCTGGAGCATCTTTGTATTTTAAAGGATCAATAGTGAGTTACAGTAATGAAGTAAAAACGAATTTACTGGGAGTAACTACAGAGGTGCTGGAAACCTTTGGCGCAGTGAGTGAGCAAACTGTTATTAAAATGGCCACTGAAGTGCGGAAAAAATTAAACACAGATTATGGCGTGGCGGTAAGTGGAATAATGGGGCCGGATGGTGGCACTGTGGATAAGCCTGTGGGTACAGTGTGGATAGCTATTGCGACGCCTAAAGATGTTCAGGTAAACTTATTTCATCTACCCTTTGACAGACAAAGGAATGTGCAACAAACAGCAGTAAATGCACTTAATTTTTTACGGAAAAAGATTGTGGATAACAAATGTGGATAACAGAAGAATAACTTTTGCTGCATAAAATCTACTTTTGAAACCTTATAGCGGTGGTTTGTTCTGAAAAAAATTAAATAATCGGTTCGAATTTCTGCTTTTTGAGAATAATAATAAAGGTTAATCCCTTTATATAAATCATAACTAATTATGGCAATTGTAGATTTAGTTATGCCCAAAATGGGCGAGAGCATAATGGAAGCTACCATTCTTAAGTGGCATAAAAATATCGGTGATTTTATCAATCAAGATGAGATTGTTCTTGATATTGCTACCGACAAAGTGGATAGTGAAATACCTTCTACTGTGGAAGGGGTTCTTAAAGAAATTTTTTTTAAGGTGAACGATGTAGTACCAGTAGGTACTGTTCTCGCTAAAATCGAAATAGGCGCTGTAGCTGACCACAAACCAGCTGCTCCGGTTGTAGAACCAGCACCTGTTGTTCCTGTTAAAGAAGTTGTGCCTGAGCCTGTAGTTCATGTTGCACCAGCACCTGTTAAGGAAGCACCTGCTGAATTTGTTCCATTTACACCAGCTCCTTCTATAAATAAGAATCCAAATAATAATAGATTTTTCTCTCCATTGGTTTTGAATATTGCCAATAGTGAAGGGTTGAATTTATCAGAACTGGAAAATATAGCTGGCACTGGCGCAGAAAACAGAGTTACCAAAAGAGATATTCTTCAATATATAGCGGATAAGAAAGCTGGAAAAATGCAGCCTGTTGCTGCTCCGGTTTATCAGACATATATAGCACCAACTCCTGCCCCTACTCCTGTTAACACTGAGCCTGCAAAACCTGTTGCTTCTCCTGTTGTAGAGGTGGCAAGTGCTGCTGCGGCTTCTGTTGCAACTGCAGCTATAGTTGAACATTTTGCTGCTCCTGAAACTCAAGCTCCATCTCCTGAACATATTGATACTTCAGCATTTATTAAAGAAGAAGTTAGTTTACCTTCTCCTGTTGAAGAAGTAGAAGAATCTTTCGAAACAGCTGTTCCTGAAGAGGAAGAAGTGGTTCATCAAGCTTTCAAGACTGATGATGCTCCTGTAGCAATCGCTCCAGTTGAAGAAGCAGTTGTTGCTCCTGTTATAGAAGAAATCGTTGCTCCTGTTGTACCAGTAGTTGTATCTCCAGTAGCACCTGTATATGCAGAGTCTGCTGCAGTAGAAACTGTTCATACTTCACCTGTAAATGTTCATGTAGAGCATTCTGTAGTTCCTGTTGCTGCACCTTCACCTGTAGAGAATGCAATTGAGGAAAAAGCTAAAGAAGCATATCGTGTTTCTTATGAAGAACATATTAAAGAAACTATCCAACCAGTAAGTAAAAACAATATTATTAATACACAACCTACACAAAATATTATGCCAGAAGCTAAGCCAAGTGTTGAAATTATTGAAATGGACAGAATGCGTAAGCTGATTGCTAAACACATGGTGGATAGCAAACATACTAGTCCGCACGTAACTAGTTTTGCCGAAGCAGATGTTACCAATATGGTACAATGGCGTGAAAGAGTTAAGGGTGACTTTGAAAAAAGAGAAGGCATCAAACTAACGTTCACTCCAATGTTTATCGAGTGTATCTTAAAGGTGTTAAAAAGATATCCTTTGATTAATAGTTCTGTTGATGGCGACAAAATCATTATTAAGAATTTCTTTAATATTGGATTTGCAACAGCTCTTCCTACAGGAAACTTAATTGTTCCTGTAATTAAGGATGCACAAAATCATAACCTGATTAGCTTAACTCGTTCAGTTAGCACACTTGCTGAAAATGCTAGAAACCATAAGTTGAAACCAGACGATACTACTGGCGGTACATTTACTTTCTCTAATCTTGGCAACTTTGGTAGTTTAATGGGTACGCCTATTATCAATCAACCACAGTCTGCTATTATGGCGGTAGGTGCTATCAAAAAACGTCCTGTAGTAATTGAAACTGAAAAAGGTGATTTCATTGGTATCAGACAAATGATGTACTTGTCTCTAAGCTACGATCATAGAATAATTGATGGTAGTGTAGGTGCAAGCTTCTTAACTGAGGTTGCTAAAGAATTCGAAAACTGGAACCTTGATAGAGAGTTGAAGTATGTAGTAAAAGAATGGTACGTAGAATAAGAGTACATAAAATAAAATACTAAGTAATTAGCTATAAAAAAAGAGTGAATCATTTGATTCACTCTTTTTTTATGTGCCATGATTTGCTATTGATTGTTTCAACTTGATAATCAAATAATCTGGTAGCTTGGGTATCTCAAAAAATAAGAGCGTCATTAATAGTAATGACGCTCTTATTTTGTATGTTATCTAAATACTTACTATTTACTATTGACCAGCTTCTTTCTTTGCATCTGCCTGCATTTTATCATTGGCAGTAATTAAGAACTCTACTCTACGGTTTTTAGTTCTTCCTTCTGGTGTATCATTACTGTATTTAGGTACAGTGAAACTTAATCCTTTAGTAGTAATTCTGGAAGGAGCAATTCCTTTAGTTTTTAAATAGTCGCCTACTGTATTAGCTCTTTTTTCAGATAAGGTTTGATTATACTCCACAGTACCTGTATTATCAGTATGACCATCTATTTCAATATTAGTATCAGGATATTTATTCAGAATAGTTACCAGGTCATTCAAAGAAGTCTGAGCGGCAGGAGATACATTGGATTGATTAAATCCAAATAATATAGCACTGTTAAACTCTACATTAATCCCTTCTTCAACTCTTTCTACTTTAGCGTTAGGTATTTGATTCTTAATTTCTTCAGCTTGCTTATCCATCTTACGACCAATGATATTTCCTGCAGCTCCACCTACTACTGCACCAAGAATAGTGCCTAGTCCTGTATTCCCCGACATCTTACCTATTACTGCTCCTAATGCAGCTCCACCACCTGCACCTATAGCAGTTCCTTTTTGTGTATTGTTCATCGAATTAATAGTACTGCATTGTGTAAACAATACCGATATAGCTACCATTAATATAAGGCTACTTGTTATGTTCTTCTTCATGTTCATAATTATTGTTTTGTAAAGTTATAATTGATAGTAATTACTGAATTTTCGAAAGCTACCTGCGATTGCAATACCATAGATGTTTTATCGATAGATGCTACTGTAAACTTGTAACCATCGGCTATTTTCTTTGCTTTTACACCTTCTTCCAGTCTCTTATACTGAAATATCTGTGCGCCATTCTCTGTTCTGAACGACCAGTTGATTTTTCTTTCACCACTCACACAACCGTTCTTGTCGTTGTTTTCAATAGTATAACTACCAAATCCATTCATTGGTAATGTCCATACACTTCCTGCAAGGCAGGCTTCGTTTCCTTCGTCTAAAAGGGTTAACTTAATTTTTTCTCCGGTAGGTACACCTGAATAAGTAACACTATTCAGAATCCAGTTCCCTTTTACCGTGGAATGTTCTGCTACTACTGCTGTGTTCTTCGAAGATGAACAGGATGTCATTACTACCATGGCACTCATTACCATGACTAAAATGCTTAATTGAAACTTTTTCATTGCTCTAAAATTTGTGCAAATAAAGTGCACAAAAAACTAAATAACTAATTTGTGTAAACTTTCTGTTACACAGTCTATAATTTGTGTATCGGTAAAAGCTGTTGGGTGAAATTGGGAGCCTGTTATAATTTCGTATAATTCAATATATCTTTTAGAAATTGTATCTACCCATTCTGCACTCATCTCTGGAACCTGCTGTCCTTCTTTACCCATAAAATTGTTTGCTATCAACCATTCTCTTACAAACTCTTTACTGAGTTGTTTTTGCTTTTCACCATTAGCTTGTCTTACTTCAAAACCTTCGGCATAAAAGTATCTTGAACTATCGGGTGTATGAATTTCATCCATCAGGTAAATAGTTTCTCCAATCTTGCCAAATTCATACTTTGTATCTACCAGTATTAATCCTTGTTTAGCAGCAATATCTTTTCCTCTGGCAAACAATTGTAATGTGTACTTTTCCAGTTGCTCCCAATCTGATGCAGATACTATTCCTCTTGCTATTATTTCTTCTTTACTAATATCTTCATCATGTCCTACTGCAGCTTTAGTAGTTGGAGTGATTATAGGAGTATGGAAATAATCATTCTCTTTCATCCCTTCAGGTAAGGAAACGCCACAAAGTGTTCTTAAACCCGAATTATAAGTACGCCAGGCATGACCAGTAAGGTTTCCTCTTACAACCATTTCCACTTTAAATGGGTCACACATTTTACCAATACTAACATTGGGTGCAGGAGAGGAGAGGAGCCAGTTGGGACAAATATCTTTTGTAGCATCCAGCATATAGGCTGCTATCTGATTCAGCACTTGTCCTTTAAATGGAATAGGCTTTGGTAGTATTACATCGAATGCAGAAATACGGTTGCTGGCAATCATTACCAGCCATTTATCTGCTATAGTATATACATCTCTTACTTTACCACTGTAAAACTTAGTCTGCTGAGGAAATGTTATCATGTTGGGAGTTATATATCAATAGTAAAAAGCCAAAAGTAGAAAAAGCTTTTGATGAAATGGAAATAATATATAAACAATGGGAATAAAAAAAGTTGCAAGTTACCGGTTACTATTAACCAGAAACTTGCAACTTTATTCAAATAATGCGAATCAAGGGTTAAAAGTTAGACAATATCATCAATGCTACAGTAATCTTTCC
>CAIVPM010000464.1 GCA_903907815.1 uncultured Chitinophagaceae bacterium
GCCAAATAAACCAGAACGATATTTTACCCAAAAAATAAACTTTGAATAGGTAGACAATACTTTACCACAACTACCAAACATAGCCTTTATCCTCAAAGTAACATAACGCAGAACATTATGGTTTATAAATAATACTATGTTAAGTAAGTTTGTGTATAGTTGTTACAGAGAATATCAGGGTAATGAATAATAAAGTATATAATAATACCCTAACTAATTATCTGTAAATCAATTAGTTAGGGTATTATATTTAAATTATACTGTAGATTAGTAATTAACAGTAACTTGAAATCTGTTGTCAGTTATATTTAATACTGAAGCTGCTGCATTACTAACTCTCAGTAACAATCCCTGATCTTCTTTTACATCTGGTAATGCTTCTAAAACTTTTGCATAAACGATATTATTGTTCACAGTAATCTTTACAATTGTTCCTGGAGCCACATTATTCATCAGAACATAATATTTCTTATCAAGCCAACCACTCGAAGTTTTAAGTACACCTGCAGTTCCTGAAAGCTCTTGTTGAGTGCTTACAAACTGACTGGCAAAGAATCCCTGGTCTGTGGCAGAAATAGTTTTAGGTTTATTGTTTTGTGGTTTAGGCGTTTCTGTAATAATCTGTTTTACAGGCTGATCAACCACTGGTAAGTTCTTTGATTCTTCTGCAATTTTAATTTGTTGAGAAACTACAGGCTTAGCTGGTACAGCTGTTTCTACTTTCTTTTCAGCTGGTTTTGGTTCCTCAATAGTTTTTACATTCGGTTTTTCTTCCGCTACTGGTTCTGTAATTATTTTAACCGCTGTATTTTTAGCTGGCTGTATTGCTTTAATTTCATCCTCAGACGGTTTTGAGATGAATAATTCCTGACCTACAGTAATCGTATAATCCTGAATATTATTCCATTCTCTCAGCTTAGCTATTGGAACTTTGTAATTCTTAGCAATTCTGAACAAGGATTCACCTTGTGCTACAATATGCGTTTTAGCAGGCTCTGCTGAGGTAACAACTTTAGTTTCTTTTATTTCTGCAACTGGTACAGCTTTTTTAGCAGGTTTTGCATCTTCCTTTACGGTTTCTTTTACCTGATTTTTAGAAGGAATCTTAATTCTTTCACCAATCTGCAATTTACTTTTAGCATTCAGATCGTTGTAACGCATTAAATCACCCACAGTTACATGGTATTTATGCGCAATACTGGAAAGTGTTTCGCGCATTTGCACTTTATGAACTTCCTGTGCACTTATTTGATCTGAAATTATTATTCCAGCACAAAGTACAATACAAGCCGACAAATTGTTATTTCTCATAATTCTTTAATTTATAGGTAATGCCGATTTAAGGATTCTCCATTCAGAAGGATAATAATTATTATTTCTGTTAGGTAATCCTTTGATCCAGCCCAAAGATATATTTTTGTGTTTTACTAAATTCCAGCCTTTGGAAGCGGAAATAGTTATTTCATTTTTACGTTGAAAGTTTAATGCCATTTCTTCATCTACCGAAATAAACGTAGTATAATCCTTTATAAGATTGCTCATTGCCAGATGATGTGAAGGAATAAAATCTTTCCCTTTTATGATTCCTAATTCAATTCCAACGCGTTTTATATATAGTTTACCTAATATCAATTTAATGAAATTAATATTTTCTGGAGGTAATCCTAAAATATATTCTCTATTCTTAATGTATTGATAATCAATTGGTAATGAAATAAAATTATTAATTACTTCTAATTCACTTTTAGTTACTTCAGCCTTTTTATCAGCCTTTATGGTATAATCAAAGGAAGATCCGAAATCATCCGTATTTTTAAATACAGCAACATAGAACCCCTCCCCTTTTACTTTATCAGGGAAAAATCGATACCCATAAGCATTATGCTTTTCTGAGACGGTTTCCACAATTCCCCATTCCTCTTTTATAGGAATTTGAATGGTATGTAAGGAAGGGAAATTGTATACAATATAGTCTGCATTGTCTTCATCTTCTTCCCTTGAATAAGAGCAAGTAGAATAAATAACAATACCATTTTTCTTTAAACATGGTAGAATATCCAATAATATCCTTTGTTGTCTGAGTGAACAATGCACAACGCTTTCAGCACTCCATTCTGCAATTGCACCATTATCTTTCCTAAACATTCCGCTACCACTACATGGAGCATCTAAAACAATTACATCAAACAATTCCTTGCAATCAGCAAATTGTCGGGGATCGTTATTGGTAACAATGGTATTATCATTGCCCCATTTTACTATATTTTCTACCAGTATCGCAGCCCTTGATTGTATTACCTCGTTACAAACTAATACTCCATTTTTATAATAAGATGATAATAATGTAGATTTTCCTCCGGGTGCTGCACACAAATCAAGCACTTTTGCTGATGAATTGATGCCTATATTTTCCAGAATATGCCACAAAAACATACTGCTGGCTTCCTGCACGTAAAATGCTCCGGCATGAATTAGTGGATTGAATGTAAAAAAAGGTCTTTCGTTTAAATAATATCCTTGTTTACACCAGGGGATTTCATTGGTTTGATACCCTAAAACGGAAGCATCATCAATTTTAGCAGGATTAATTCTAATAGATGTAATTCTTTCTTCTGATTCATGAATTGCTTCAAAAGAAGTTTTATCAAACCCCTTCACATTCTCTAAAGAATCAATTAAATTATATGGTAAACTATATCTCAATATGTAATTATCGTTACAAAATTATTATTAACCATGAGTTTAATTAAAATGTAGATAATCTATCAGTAGAAATATTTTGTTCACACAGTATACCACTATACATTTGCGACAGTTTGGGGGATTAGCTCAGTTGGCTAGAGCGCTTGCATGGCATGCAAGAGGCCACCGGTTCGAATCCGGTATTCTCCACTAAAAGCGAGTTATCTATATTGATAACTCGCTTTTTTAATACAATGTGCCCATTACTTTTTTGAAGTTACAGATCATAATTGAGTAATGGTTGGTCACTAAAATTGAGTTACTGCATATCCAGATCAATGTGGAGGTCATATTTTGTTAGATCGAGGTCATATTTAGTGCAACTTTTGTCATCTTGGAGTGATTGCTGGTCATCCAGAGCTTGATTGAGGTCATATTACCATCAACTTTGCTCATAAATTATCTATTTAGGGTCATTTTGGTCTCGATTTCTGATATTTTTTTGCTATTTGGGGGCATAAATTCATCAACTTTCTTCATTTTTTTGCTTTCTATGGTCATAAATTCATTGTTTTTGGTCATTTTTTTAGTGTTTTATTCCATCCATACCTTACATATTACTGCTATCAACTTTATTATTCTAAATTTAAACCCAGAAGATTCAACTGTATAGCTGTAAGTAATAATTTATCCATTACCCAATATCAATTATCCATAAATTCTTAATTATCTTTGCCGCTTATGCAAATCAAACAATCAGTCGCTTTTCATACTTTGGGTTGTAAGCTAAATTTTTCCGAAACTTCTACCATTTCCAGAATGATGGAACAGGAAGGATTTGTGAAAAAGGATTTCGACGACATTGCCGATGTTTATGTTATTAATACCTGCTCTGTAACGGATAATGCAGATAAAGAATGTAGATATTTAGTTAGAAAAATACAACAGAAAGCACCTTCCAGTACCATTGTTATTACAGGATGTTATGCGCAGTTGAAACCAAAAGAAATATCTGAAATACCTGGGGTTGATTTAGTATTGGGCGCTTCCGAAAAATTTAATCTCGGACAGCATTTAACTGGCCTGGTTAAAAGCAATCAGGTTGCCAGAATACATAGTTGCGAAATAGAAGAGGTTACAGGTTTTAATGCTTCCTATTCCTTTAATGATAGAACAAGAGCATTTATGAAAGTGCAGGACGGTTGCGATTACAACTGTTCTTTTTGTACTATTCCTATGGCGCGTGGCAAAAGCAGAAGCGATAATGTAGAAAATGTTGTGAAGAATGCTAAGGAATTAGCCGGAAAAGGAATAAAAGAGATAGTACTTACTGGGGTAAATCTGGGCGATTTTGGTAAAGGACAGGATGGTCTGGAAGATAAAGATTCTTTCTTTGATCTGGTAAAAGCACTCGATAATTTACCGGAAATATCCCGCTATAGAATCTCCTCAATAGAACCTAACTTACTTACAGATGATATCATTGAATTTGTAGCTAATAGCAAAAGCTTTATGCCACACTTTCATATCCCGCTTCAAAGTGGTTCTAATAAAATACTGGGGCTAATGCGCCGACGATATAAGCGTGAATTATATGCTCAGCGGGTAGAATCTATTAAGAAATTAATGCCGCATTGCGCTATTGGAGTGGATGTTATTGTAGGATTCCCGGGCGAGACCGATGAAGATTTTAAAGAAACCTTTGATTTCCTGCATAGTCTTGATGTTTCTTATCTGCATGTATTTACTTACTCCGAACGGGATAATACCTTAGCGGTTGAAATGAAAGAAGTTGTACCAATTCATATTCGTAATGAGAGAAATAAAGCATTAAGAAACCTTTCTTACATGAAAATGCAGTATTTCACCGAACAACATCGAGGACAAAACCGTAAAGTTTTATTTGAAATAGAAAACAAAAACGGAATGATGGAAGGCTACTCCGACAACTATATCCGTATTATGGTACCTTTTAAACAGGAATGGTCTAATGGAATTGTAGACTGGACTATTTAAAAATAGCTTTTAAACCCATACAACGTTTTGCCATTTGTTTATATCTTTATAAATAATACAGGTATTAAACTATCAAAGTAATTTACACTCTATTTTTGTAATAATAGAAATTGTATAAAATTTGAATAAGATAAAATTAACCATAGCCTTTATAGCAGTACTTACAACAAGCTTCCTGAATGCGCAGAACTATCTGGAGTTTGTAGAGAATAAAGGACAATGGCAGAACAATATAGCTTTTCAGGGCAACCTTATAAATGGTGCATTTGCTTTAAAAACAGATGGCGCTTACAGAATGCTGCTATACAATGCTGCAGATTTAAAAGCAGTTTCAGAATATTATCACCCTTCCAGTGCTACTGAAAAGATGGGTATTAATAAAGACAAATTAGTACTCCACTCCCATTCCTTTGAAGTTAAGTTTTTAAACGGCAATTCGCATCCTGAAAGAGTTGTAGAGAATCAGGAAGAATCCTATAACAACTATTTTATCGGTAAGGATAAAGATAAATGGGCTTCTCATTGCAATATTTATCATGCAGTAACCTACAAAAACATTTATCCAAATATTGATGTTCGTTACTATACCGGAGATGCAGGTCTTAAATACGATTTTATTGTGCATCCCGGAGGTAATCCAAATCAAATAGTATTGTACTTTGATGGAATTGAAAATATTTCTATTAAGAAAAACATATTGAATTTACAAACCTCTGTCGATAATATTCAACAGGCTATTCCAAGTGCATATTACCTTACTAAAGAAGGCAGAAAAGAAGTAAATACCTTCTTTAAACTGAATAGTACTTTTGTAAGTTTAAAGGTAGATCAATACGATACTACCACTACACTTGTAATTGATCCTACTCTTATATTTTCTACTTTTACGGGTAGTCGTTCCGATGAGTGGGGATATACCGCTACCTATGATAATGAAGGTAATTTTTACAGTGGCGGTATTGTGTTTGGCCCTGGTTTTCCTACAACTAATGGTGCATTTCAATCCTATTTTCAAGGCGGTATTAGTGGCAGGGATGGTGAAGGTGGATTTGATATTGGTATTATGAAGTTTAATCCTACTGGTGCTAAAAGATTATACTCAACCTATTTAGGTGGTGGTGGAAATGAACAGCCTCATAGTTTAATTGTAGATGCTGCAGGTGAATTAATAATAGCCGGAAGAACTAATTCTAATAATTATCCAACTACTTATGCAAAAGTTGGCCCTGGTGGTGGCTGGGATATCTGTATTTCGAAACTAAATAAAGACGGCACTAAATTATTAGGTTCACTGGTTATTGGTGGTACAGGTGAAGACGGAGTGAATATCCGCGATAAAGAAGTTTGCTTAAACGATTGTAAAGAATCAATCAGACGAAACTATGGAGATGATGCCAGAAGCGAAGTAATACTTGATTCTGTGGGCAACATTTATCTTGCTTCCTGTACTCAATCCATCGATTTTCCTGTTACCAATCCTTTTCAAAGTCAATCGGGTAGTCTATTAACCAGTAATAGAAAACAAGATGCTGTGGTAATGAAATTCTCTAACGATTTAGCCAGTATTTTATTTAGTAGCTATCTTGGTGGTAGTGGCGATGATGCTGCTTTTGTGATTGCAATAAGTCCTATTACTAAAAATATTTATGTTGCAGGTGCTACAACCAGTACCAATTTCCCTGCCGATTCGGTAAATGTACTGTTCCCTAAATATCAGGGAGGTATCTGCGATGGTTTCATTACCGAACTTACTCCTGATGGTTCCAGCGTTATCAAATCTGTTTTTATAGGTACCAAAAACGATGATTTGATTTATGGTATACAGTTCGATAAGTTTGGCTTCCCTTATATCATGGGTACTACTACAGGTGCATGGCCTGTAGTAAGTCCTAATCTTGGAGGAACCTTTTTTGTACAACCTTCTGGTAAACAGTTTATAGGTAAGCTTAATCCCGATTTAACCAAATGGGTATATTCAACCACTTTTGGAACGGCCTCTTTAGGCCCCAATATTTCTCCTATTGCTTTCTTAGTAGATAGATGCGAAAATGTATATGTATCCGGATGGGGTTCCAGTTTCAGATTAGGCTCTTACGATCTTGCAGGCACAAGGGGATTGACTGTTACTAAAGATGCCTTTAAAAGTACAACAGATGGGGGTGATTTTTACTTCTTTGTATTAGAGAAAAATGCCCAGTCTCAACTATTTGGAAGTTTTTTTGGTCAGAATGATAATTTAAATTCTTTTCCAGACCATGTGGACGGCGGTACCAGTCGTTTCGATAAGAATGGAATAATCTATCAGGCTATTTGTGCTAATTGTGGCGGTAATACTTACTTTCCTACCACTCCAGGAGTATGGTCTCAAACCAATCAGGCACTGGGTGGAAATAATGGCCAATGTAATCTCGCAGCTGTAAAGATTGCTTTTAATCTTTCTGGTTTAAGTGCAGGATTAAAAGCTGCACTTAAAGTTTCCAGCACAGTCCCTCCTACTTACTATGGTTGCACACCATTGCAAGCTTTCTTTCAGGATTCTGTGGGAAAGGGAAAGAAATATATATGGAATTTTGGTGATGGAACACCTAATCAAACTACTTCTACTTCTTTTATTAATCATTTCTATAATACTACCGGAAGTTAAAAGGCAATGAGGATTGCAATAGATTCAAGCAGTTGCAACATTATGGATACTTCTTATGCCAATATCAGCATTAGAACTGATGAAGCTTACCCAGCGCTTAAAATATCCAAGATAGATACATGTACCTTGTTCAGGTATAGTTTTGATAATACAGCTTCAACCGCTCCAGCAGCTAAGCCTTTTACTGCATCTTCATTCACCCTCGACTTTGGGGATGGAAATCAAATAAAAGAAGCTACACAGGTAGTTACCCATTCCTATAGTGCTCCCGGAATTTATAATGTAATGCTCATTTTAACCGATCCAAATTATTGTAATGCACCTGATACAATCAGACAACAATTAAGGGTTGCAGAACTGGTTACCGCTAAGATTGTTACACCTGCTTCGGGATGTGCTCCTTATATGGCTGTACTGACTAACGGATCTTCTGGTGGACAATCATTTACATGGGATTTTGGTGATAAATCTCCTCTGTCTCATGCTTCCGATACAGTTCATCTGTATAAAGACACAGGTACATTCACGCTTACCCTTATTGCTTATGATACATTTACCTGTAATAAAAGAGATACAACTCATTTTATCATCAAGGTAAATCCGAAGCCTACCACCATTTATAATGTTTCTCCTCAGCCTCCTATAGAAAACAGACCTATTTATTTTTATAACTCTTCTGTAGATGCTATTTCCTACAAATGGATTTTTGGTGATGGCGATTCTTTGTTAACCACAAAAGATACCGTAGTAAATCATTTATACAACAATACCATTTACTATCATACAGGATTAATTTCCTATAATGGTTTTGGCTGTTCCGATACTGTATGGCAGGATATTAAAGCATTAATTAATCCATTATTTGATGTTCCTTCGGCCTTTACTCCTAATGGAAATGGCGTGAATGATGTTCTTTATGTAAAAGGATTTGGTATTACCAGTATCAACTGGCAGATTTATAATAGATGGGGTGTAAAAATGTTTGAAACAGAAGACTTACATACCGGATGGGATGGAACTTACAATGGTAAATTGCAACCACAGGAAGTATACCATTATTTATTATCGATTGTAATGACAGATGGTAAAAAGATTAATAAATTAGGGGATATCACTTTAATTAGATAAGATGAAACAAATAACTAAATATAATTTCCTGATCATACTGATATGCTTTTCAGTTGTTAGAGGGGGTGCTCAGGATTTACATTTCTCACAATACTTCAATGCACCGTTGCTGGTGAATCCTGCCAATACAGGATACATGCCCGATAACGACTATAGAGTGGGCATTAATTATCGCAATCAATGGGTAAACCTTACCAATCCATATAAAACCATGAATGTCTGGGCCGATGCACAGTTATTGTCCAATAAATTAGATAATAGCTGGCTTGGTATTGGTGGTGCTCTTTTAAGCGATGTTGCAGGTACTGGAAACCTAACCGCTACTACCCTTCAAATGTCTGTTGCCTATCATCAGATGCTCGAGGAAAAGAGTTTATTAAGCGCAGGTATTGGTGTAGGTTGGGTTCAGAAAAGAATTGATTTTAGTAAGCTTACTTTCGATAATCAATGGAACAGTCACTTTTTTGATATTCAGTTACCTATAGGAGAAACATTTAATACCAATAATGTAAATTATTTTGATGTACAAGTTGGCGTAAACTATGCTTACATGCCCAATACTAATACCTATTTAAATGTAGGCATAAGTGCACAGCATCTAAATCAGCCAAACGAATCTTTCTTTACCGGAAATGCTACTATTCCTGCCAGATACAATGGTTTTTTAAATGCTAACTTTAAAGTGCAGGATGTATGGATTCTGAATCCTAATTTATACTATAGTAGCATGGCCTCCTCTCAGGAAATAGTCATAGGTTTAAATGCTCATAGAAAATTAAGTTATGATGGTGACAAACAACTTATTATGGGTTGTTATTACAGAAAAGATGATGCAATTATACCAATGGTTGGCTTTCAGCTCGGTAGTACTAAACTTACCTTCAACTACGATGCAACTACTTCTGCTGTAAAGAATTTCAACAATGGCTTTGGAGCATACGAAGTTTCCCTTGTATACTTTGGAAATTATCCTTCGGGACATCCTGTTAAGTGTCCTAACTCAGTAAAGTTTTAAACAGATATTTTTCAGTAGGAATCGTTATGAAAGTTTCAAATGCAATAAAGACAAGTGGTTGAGCAGATTTTTTACTGGAAAGCATAGTGAATTATGGTAACAGTAAAAAATCAAGCAAACGCTTGTGTTTGAAGCACTTGGAGCTTGGAATAGAATTCCTAATGCAAATTTTCGGTTAAATAAAGGATAACTAATATCTACGACCTCTATTAGATATTTTCTCCCCATCTAACTGTAGCAATAATTCTTGCAAACTGACTGCAAATCTGCCTACCAATCTTTGTTTCCTTTCCTCTTTACCAGTAAAGCAAGCACCTGATTTTACAAACATGTTTTGCTCTTTGTTCTTATCTGGCGATATATAAGGTGATAACACTACCGTATAATCAATTAAATCCCATGGAAAGTACCAGAAACCAAAAAGAAATTGACCACCACTAATATTTAAAGTATAAATAGGAGAAGCAATAATTCCAATGCCACTTACAATGTATCCAAGCGCTACCCCACCATCCGTTACATACCTGCAGCGGTTAAAATTAATAGTAAGATAGGCAGAATCTGATACAGCTTTTCTATGTACTCTAAAATGATGATTAGATTGATTAAACCCAGCCATAGTTGCATCTATAGCAGAATCGATTGCAGGAATATATACATCATTAACAGTACTGCTATCATATACCCATTCTATACCAATATCCTTAATGGCACTTTTCTTTGCTTCAGGTATTAAGACTTTAGAACAGGAAAATAAAACAACAGAGCAAAGTACTAAAGCAATAAGTTTTTTCATATTATCGAGTTTAATATAACCAACCTGTATTCTGTATTAATACATAATTCCTAATTCATAATGGCTTTGTTGCATGAATAATTAGGATTTACATACTAAAAAGGATATAGAAGA
>CAIVPM010000465.1 GCA_903907815.1 uncultured Chitinophagaceae bacterium
CAATAAAGACAAGTGGTTGAGCAGATTTTTTACTGGAAAGCATAGTGAATTATGGTAACAGTAAAAAATCAAGCAAACGCTTGTGTTTGAAGCATTTGGAGCTTGGAATAGAATTCCTACTGCAAATTCTCGGTTTAATAGTAAGGTCATAAAATTAAAAATTCAACCCTTTTAAAACTGTATTGTTACACAAAATTAAAATGTTACAGTAATATTCACTATAATTGTATGGAACATTCTATCAAATTAAGTTATAAAGACGATATGCTCTCTTACGAAGGTTTTAAAAATCATGTACTCGGCGATTACAGAATGGCCGTAATAAGTCGCGAAACAAGTTTGCTTGGCCGAAGGGAAGTGCTGACTGGTAAGGCTAAGTTTGGCATTTTTGGCGATGGTAAAGAAGTGGCGCAGATTGCAATGGCCAAATATTTTAATGCCGGCGATTTCAGAACTGGCTACTACCGCGATCAGACTTTTATGTTTGCTACAGGGCTTGCCAGTGTAGAACAGTTTTTCTCGCAATTATATGCCGACTCCGATCTTAAAAACGAACCTTTCAGTGGTGGCCGTCAAATGGTGGCACACTTCTCTACCCGTTTTGTGGATGATAATGGTCGTTGGCTCGACTTGGCTAACCGTAAAAACGTTACCTCCGATATTTCTACTACTGCCGGACAAATGCCTCGTGCATTAGGTATAGCTTTTGCTTCGAAATGTTTTAGAAAAAACAGAGACTTACAACCCTATGATACATTAAGCCATAAAGGAAACGAAATTAGTTTCTGTACCATTGGCGATGCTTCTACCAGTGAAGGTCATTTCTGGGAAATAATGAATACTGCCGGAGTAGAACAAGTGCCCTTAGCGGTATTTGTCTGGGATGATGGTTATGGCATTTCCGTACCTACTCAAATGCAAACTACCAAGGGGTCTATTTCCGAGGCTATGCAAGGGTTGCAAAAAGAGCCGGGAACCAATGGCGTAAATATTTATAAAGTAAAAGCATGGGATTATGCTGCACTTTGCGAAACATTCGAAAATGCCTTGCAAAGAGTTAGAGATACGCATACCCCCGCTATGTTTCATATAGAGGAAGTAACACAGCCACAAGGGCATTCTACCAGTGGTAGTCACGAAAGATACAAGAGCCCCGAAAGATTGCAGTGGGAGAGAGACTGGGATTGTATCAAGAAGATGAGAGAATGGGTGATAGAGTCTGGTATTGGTACCGAAGAGGAATTAGTAGAAATAGAAACAGAAGCCAGAAATCATGTTCGTATTTCCAGAGATAAAGCATGGGAAAAATACAATACCCCTCTAAAAGCATTAGTACAAAAAGCAGTAGGAATTATTCGTGCTATCGATGTTACGGATATAGAAGTTTACAATGCTATTGAGGCTATTGCCAGCAGTTTATTAGCTGTCAAAGAACCTATTCGCAAGGATGTGTTGAGTAGCTTGTATGCGGTAATGGAACTGTTGCATACTAAGGAAGATCTTGCCGAGATAGAACCTTTTTACTATTCTTTATTAGCAGAAACACAAAATACCTATAGTTCTCATTTATATAATGAAAGCCCAAGAAGTGCACTAAAAGTTGAGCATATTCAACCAATGATTCCTTTTGATGCGCCTGCTATTAATGGCTACGAAATTTTGAATAAATATTTTGATACTTTATTTGCCAGCAATCCTTTAGTATATGCTTTTGGAGAAGATCTGGGCAATATAGGCGATGTAAACCAGGGCTTTGCAGGCTTACAAAAGAAACATGGCGACGATAGAATATTCGATACTAACATTGCCGAGCTATCCATTGTAGGTCGTGCTATTGGTATGTCTTTACGTGGCCTTCGTCCTATTGCAGAAATTCAGTATCTCGATTATCTGTTGTACGGCTTACAACCATTAAGCGATGATGCCAGTACTACCCATTTCCGTACAAAAGGTCAGCAGAGTTGTCCGTTAATTATTCGTACCCGTGGCCATCGTCTCGAGGGTATATGGCATAGTGGCAGCCCAATGGGTATGGCATTAAATACCTTGCGCGGTATGTATATCTGTGTGCCAAGAAATATGGTGCAGGGAGTAGGTATGTACAATACCTTATTAAAAGGCAACGATCCTGCAATTGTGGTAGAGTGTTTGAATGGTTATAGACTAAAAGAAAAGTTGCCAGCAAATCTGTTGGAGTTCACAGTGCCATTGGGTGTACCAGAGGTAATAAGAGAGGGCAGCGATATTACCATTGTATCTTATGGGTCTACTTTACGTATTATAGAAGAAGCAGCGGAAAGACTGGAGAAACACGGTATTAATTGCGAAATTGTAGATGTACAAACACTATTGCCTTTCGATATTAATCATCATATTCTGGAATCTTTAAAGAAGACCAGTCGCATATTGTTTGTAGATGAAGATGTGCCGGGAGGAGCCTCTGCTTATATGTTCAATAAAGTAATGGAAGAGCAGAATGGCTACAAGTGGATAGATGTAGCGCCACGTACTATTTCTTCGCAGGCACACCGCCCTTGTTATGGTAGCGATGGAGATTACTTTAGCAAGCCAAACGTAGAGCAGATAATGAGAGTAGTAAAAGAAATGGTGAACGAGTAATTATCCTTCATTAAGAATATTTAAAAGGCCTTCTGATACAGTTTCAGAAGGCCTTTGCTTTTAGAAAGCTCTTGTGTATTTATATAACTATTTTTAACTACCTGCTTTTTATATGATTGTTTTTTGAATTAGTAATGTATAATGTTGAGTGAGAATTTAGGAATAGGAAGTAATTGATAAAGAAGTATGCCAATTTGAGGCAGTATGATGGATGGGTATAGGTATTTGATGAAACCCCGAGCGAATATGACGTAAAATCGGGTCTATTTGGTGAAACATCAAGCAAACTTGATGGAACATCGGGTTTAAATGAAGAAATATCGGGGCTATATGATGGATGGGAATAGCTTTATGATGGATAACCGAGCAGAACATTGCAAGGAATCTTATAAATCGATTCTGCGCTTCTAAATTTACTTTAGAGACACCCTTTAACTGGATTCTAATTCAGCAGCATTTTCTTACAACTGGTATAATTACAGGTTGTCTATCAAAAACCTCCTACTCCCATAATGAAACCTTTTGGTGACATAATGCTACCCCTCGTAGCCATAATGAATACCACAGATCCCATAATACAAGCCCTCGTTGCCATAATATTGGTTAGTCTCCTCATAATAAAGCACTTCTATAACATAATACTTGGTACCCTTCCCATAATATTGGTTAGTCCTCTCATAATACTATGCGGCGTTCCCATAATATTACCATTACTAATCATAATGAAACCTAGTCCCCACATAATATTGTTTTTCGTTCTCATAATAAACCCCTTTCCATAGATAATAGGCCTTATTTTCGTCGGTTTGTTTTTTTAGGGCTGCAATCTTGATGGTGATGTTGTTGGTGTAGGCTCAACAATGGCTGTAATTGCTTATTGTAATTAGCAGTGTTTGGCAACGGTCAGTACGCTTTAAAAGCGTCAGACCCTTAAGAATAGCAGCGGAGGTTCTTAGCGGGTATTACCCATCTGAAGTCCTGGCAGATTGTTTAAACTTTTGGATGGTTTAGTGGAGTACATACGCTGGATTAATAACTGATGTTACGCAGAGAATACATTATTTTAAATGTTTAATGCTAAATTTTGAATGGAATACAAATACAGAGAACGCAGAGAACAGCGGCTGTTTAATACATCACTCATTAAATAAAAACTGTTTCAGTTATATAGAAGA
>CAIVPM010000466.1 GCA_903907815.1 uncultured Chitinophagaceae bacterium
ACATACAAATGCAAATGCTGAATCATTTAATTCTAAAATAAAACTCTTTAGGGCTAATCAAAGAGGAGTTGTCGATACTAAATTCTTCTTATTTAGACTATATAAACTTTTCGCTTAGTCCCCAGCAAATTATTGTGAGCCGTAATTTCAGTTACATGTACTGCCAGTCTTTTTAAAGACATAGATTTTTCGTGAGGCTTAAAATCTGCTTTGTCAAAAGGAATTTTTTCTAATAATTTTCTGGTATTTGCAGACTCATACAATACTTCTGCTAAAAAGCTTTGATTCAATGACATGATAATTGTTTTATTTAAACAGTGAAAATAGAAATATTTATTTGAATTATATCCAAGTTAATATAAAAATAATGATAAGAGGCAAGAATCTGGAGCTATCTAACTGATGAGGAAAACAGCTCTTACAATATTTATAGTTTATAGCAACTACTATAGGTTTTAAAAGACCATGGGGCAAATACTGACAATTTAAGAAAAGATATTAGTATCTAAAAATGGATTATTGAATACCGTAGGATGGAAAGGGGGGAACGTAAGAAGGGGATTATCTATCATAAGAAAGATAGTGACTATCGTAAAAAGTGCTTTAATAATCGGAAGACGAATTTTGAGCATCGAAAGAAGAATAACGAGCATCGAAAGAAAAATTTAGAGTACCGAAAGACGAATAACGAGCATCGAAAGAAAAATTTAGAGTACCGAAAGACGAATAACGAGCATCGTAAGTTGGATAATGATGAACTACATTAGGAAAGAATCAGTTGACATTCGACTATTGTATGCTAACATTCGGCTATTCTTAATCGACGGACGAATATACTTAATCGACAGTGGAATAGTCGTAATTGACAGAGGAATAGTCGTAAACAAAAGAAGAAAAGTCTTAATCGACGGACGAATAGTCTTAATCGACAGAGGAAGAGAGGAGATAGGGATTATGAATTAAGAATTAAGAATTGAATACAAGGAGACAGGTGAAATACAAAGACTAAAAAACACAATACAAGGCAAGGAGGCAAGAGGAATGCAAATACAAAGAATTAAAAAGCCTGCGGAGAGATCTGCGGGTTCATTTATGTTGTGTATTGGGTGATTGGTTATATTTGGGACGCCTAAGAAGGCAGCATCCTTTTTCTTTGATTCTATTGTGTATTTAAAATGATTAGTAGAAAAAGAGACACTGCGTGGAAGGAAGGAGTTTGAACGGCAGAGGCGGGAGCAGGTTTCAATTTAAGGGTCGTTCAGTGCCGCCGCCGCCAAGCTGCGACCGTAAGCTGCCATAATTCGCAATGTTTTACTTCAAAAACTAGTCATTAATTAAAAAAGTATTTATATGAAACATTTTATTATCATTTTGACACTTGTAATTGGTATATATTCTTGTAAAAAAGACAATCCAGGTTTAGTGTTTAGTTCAAAAACATTTCCAAACGATATTGGCGACCATTGGCGTTATAAATACACATATAATGGACAAAACAATAGTTACATTGATGTTGATATAATTAATCAAAAAACTTTGCCAAATGGACAAAGTGCTTTGGTATGGGTTTATAAAATACTTTCAAACACAGACACAGTTTTAGTTACATCAAATAATGATAGCACTATTATTTATGAAAATTTTTGTTCAACTTGCCCAAATCCAACACTTTATGTAAGAATGAAATATTTCTTCCCATTGCAAACTGGTAATATATGGTTTGGGGATTTTATTTGGGGAGACACTACAAAAGTTTTAAACAATAACAGTTTGACTGTTCCTGCAGGAACTTATACAAACACATTTGAACTTTCTAAGAAGATAGGATATGTTGTAAACTCAGTGACAAAAAATGAAATTTGGTTTACTCCTAATGTTGGTCTAACTAAACTTAACCAATACGAATTAAATTTAGGTCCAGTTTTAGGTAATGGATTATGGGAATTAGATAATTACCTTGTGAAATAATTACGGCAGCTTACTTGCAGTTTGAACGGCAGAGGCGGGAACAGGTTTCAATTTAAGATTCTACCATAAGGCCATCCCTACGGGATTTTAGTTGCATTATATATACATATAATATTCTACCAAATGGTTGTTCCTCTGGAACTTTTAATACGGTACTCGTCTGACGAGGAGCGTCCATCGTTGACGGATAAACCGAAACATGACTGTAATTTGAGCGAGCGCAAGGGATAGGAGCGGTATCCTTTTTTTGCGCTAAGAGATTACAATATAGGGTACCTGAATGGCGCAAAAAAAGATACAAGTGGATAGCCCGACCCGAAGGGATGCGCCCAAATTCCTATCTCCTAAAGGAGAACACTAAAAAAGCTATCTACCCATCCAACCACCATCAACTGTAAGGATAGTTCCGTGAACATAGTTAGCAGCATTAGAGGCGAGGAAAACAGTAGCTCCCTTAAATTCTTCTGGCTTACCCCAACGGCCAGCAGGTATACGCGCTAAGATAGATTTGCTACGGTCTTCGTCGTTACGCAATGCCTCCGTATTATCAGTTGCAATATAGCCTGGCGCAATACCGTTTACATTTACATTATAAACAGCCCATTCATTGGCAAAGGCTTTAAGTAAGCTGGCTAAAGCGCCTTTACTGGCAGCATAACCGGGTACATTTACACCCCCCTGGAATGATAATAAAGAACAAGTAAAAATAATTTTACCGCTCTTTCTCGCTACCATTTCTTTTCCTATTTCTCGGGTAAGGATAAACTGTGCATTGATGTTTACATTCATTACTTCATCCCAGTATTCATCAGAATGTTCTGCAGCAGGTTTTCTTAAGATCATTCCTGCATTGTTTACCAGTATATCTATTACAGGGTGATTGGCTTTTACTTGCTTAATAAATGCATATAAAGAATCTCTATTTCCAAAATTGGCTGAATATGGATAGAATTTTTTTCCTGTTGCTACTACCAGTTGCTCCGTTTCGCTTCCGGGTTTAAGTGAATTTGAAACGCCAATTACATTGGCTCCTGCTTCGGCTAAAGCCAAAGCCATTGCTTGTCCTATACCCCTGGTACATCCGGTAACTAAGGCAGTTTTGCCCGCTAAATTGAATAATGAAATTGTGTTCATGGTTATAATTAATGGTACAAAAATATATAAATGTTTGTTGGATGTTTGAATGGATATAAATATTTTGATTCAAAATCATTTTCTTTGTACAGGAATGAAAAAAATTGAATTAGAAATTATTGCACTTACTCATAGTATTACACAGACACATTCTTATGCTGTAGTGCTGGGAGAAGTGAATGGAATGCGGCGTTTACCAATAGTTATTGGTGGGTTCGAAGCGCAGGCAATAACAGTTGCTTTGGAAAATATGCGTCCCAGCAGACCTCTTACACATGATCTGGTAAAGAACATGATGAAAGCCTTTGGTTTAGAATTACAGGAAATAATAATTAATGACCTTAGTGAAGGGATATTTTTTTCAAGACTGATTTGTACTAATGAACATGATGTTATAGAAATTGATAGCAGAACAAGTGATGCCATTGCACTTGCTGTCCGATTTAATTGTCCTATTTATACCTACGAAAGTATTCTTGAAAATGCTGGTATCACTATGGATGAGAGTGCTATTAATAAAGAAACTACTGCTGATAGTTTTGATGCCTCACCTGATGCTGAAGCCGACAAAAATAATTTAGCTGCTCTTACAATTGTTGAACTACAAACACTACTGGACGAGGTACTGGAAAACGAAGACTATATGAAAGCTATTGAAATAAGAGATGAAATAAAGAGACGTAAAAAATAAATCAGATTGAAATATCACTTGATATAATCATTTTTGTTTCCAGTAAACTACTATCAAAAACATTCACTTTCTTATATTAATAACTACGCTTTAAATAACATAATACGACTGCTATATGGTTAGTTTGCCTAACTGTAAAATTAATCTTGGATTATATATTACTGAAAAAAGAGCTGATGGATTTCATAATATCGAGACCTGCTTTTTGCCGGTAAAGCTTAACGATGCACTGGAAGTAATTCCTACAGAAACCAATAAGCTTGAGTTTACTGCCATAGGCACTCCTATTGTAGGCGACCTATCCAAAAACCTTTGTGTTGCTGCCTATCAGTTACTTAAAGATGCCTTTCCTGATAAAGTATTTCC
>CAIVPM010000467.1 GCA_903907815.1 uncultured Chitinophagaceae bacterium
AATAACTTTAAATATTATCCAGCAACGATAAATTCAGATTTTGATGGAATATCATTTCTTTGATTATCAACAATTACTTTGTATTGACAACCTTCACATTTAGGAGTCATTACTCTACGAGAGTATGTTCCATAACTGTTTTCATACATATTCTGAGTCTTCCAGTTGTTGAAATTACCAACAATCTTTAAGCTGCTTTGTACAGTTTTGTTGTATTTAATATCCTGCCACAACATGTTTTTAGGCAAAGCGGAAATTAAGGATTGTTTATACCAGTTTTCAGCATTTGCTTTCTGATTAGCTTTTGTATAAACATATTCATAAGCTAAACTTCCAAGATAACTATCAATAGTATAAATGTATGCTGCATGTTGAAGAGCAGATGCCTTACAACCTCCTACTAAGTTTGGAGCACAAGCATAAAAACGAATCAATGCCCAGTTAAGTACTAATGAACCAGGATTATTTTTCAAATCTTGCTCAAGATCTTTTTTCAAATCTACAGCCTCATTAAAAGTGTAAACATGATTCAAAGGAATTAACTCATCTACAGCGGCATCTAAACTTTGAAAAGAATAATTTTGTGAAATATCTTTTTCGTTGTAATTGGTTACAATACTGGATTCTGCCTGATAGTCAGAACTAGTTTGTACACCAAAAATATTAGTAGTACAAATACTACCAATCAATAATGTTGGGACCAGAAATAATAAGTTTGCCGTTTTCATAGCTACCATTTTAAATGGATAAAATAATAAATACGGTCAACGTAGGATATGTGGATAAATAGCAGAAATCAGTCACTATTCGGCGTGCAAGATAATAATATAAATTAATTATCCAAATATTTTAACAAATTTATTTGCATGGCATAGAAATAATTTCAAAGAAAACATCGTTTCGTTGCCCCTTTTAGCCCTACCTAAACAATTTACTATTGACTTTTAATAGATATTTATAAGATAATTATTGAAAAATCAATTGCAGAACAGATATTTGCAGGTACTAGGCATTTTAATCTGCTCGGGAACAATCATTTTATTTAATAATTGTTCTTTTATAGTATTTAATATATATCTTAAATTGTATGGCAAGAATAATCGGGATTGCAAATCAAAAGGGAGGGGTAGGTAAAACTACTTCCGCTATAAATGTTGCAGCAAGTTTCGCAGTATTGGAATATAGAACCTTGTTGGTAGATGCTGATCCTCAGGCAAATAGTACTACAGGTGTTGGGTTCGATTTACACAATATCAACCACAGTCTCTACGATTGTATGGTGAATAATGCCAGTGCAAAAGATGTAATTTTAAAAAGTGATGTTCCTAATCTCGATTTAATTCCTTCTCATATTGATCTGGTTGGAGCTGAACTGGAAATGATTAATTATCCAAACAGAGAGAACGTATTGAAAAATGTACTCGATGCCGTAAAAGATAATTACGATTTTATAGTAATCGACTGTTCTCCTTCTCTTGGTCTTATTACAGTAAACTCCCTGGTAGCTGCCGATAGCGTTGTGGTACCGGTACAATGCGAGTTTTTTGCTTTGGAAGGGTTAGGCAAATTATTAAATACCGTAAAAATTGTTCAATCCAGGTTAAATCCTGAATTACAGATCGAAGGTATTCTGATGACCATGTACGATGGACGTCTACGTTTATCCAATCAGGTGGTAAGTGAAGTAAGAAGACATTTCGATGATATGGTTTTTGAAACAATCATTCATAGAAACTCTAAGTTAAGCGAAGCGCCAAGCTTTGGAAAACCGGTAATATTATACGATGCAGAAAGTAAAGGCGCCGTTAATTACCTGAATCTTGCTAAAGAAATTCTACAGAAAAATAATCTGACAAGAATTTCAAGACAAGAAAGAGTAATGGAATAAGAGATTTTCTAAGTTTTAATAATTAAGTAAGCATATATAATGACTGTTTCGAAAAATAATAAGGATTTATTGGGTAGAGGTATAAGATCATTGCTGCAGAATATAGATTCTGATTTAAAATCGAATACTGGCCACCTTAAAGAGAATATCGTTGAACAAGTTACCGGAACAAAGAGAATTTCAATCAATGATATTGTTGTTAATCCAAAACAACCTAGAAGAGATTTTGATGAGGATAGTCTAAGCGAGCTGGCAATATCTATTAAAAACTTCGATTTAGTGCAGCCTTTAACGGTAAGTAGTCTTCCGAATGGTAAATTTCAATTAATAGCAGGGGAAAGAAGATTCAGAGCCAGTAAAATAGCTGGTCTTAAGGATGTTCCTGTTTTTATTCGTCAGGCGAATGATTCCGAATTGCTCGAACTGGCTTTACTGGAAAATCTGCAAAGAGAAAACCTTAATGCAATCGAAATAGGCCTCAGTTATAAAAGAATGATGGACGAACTTAACTATACCCAGGAACAGGTTTCTGAAAGAATGGGTAAGGAGAGAAGCACCATCACCAATTATCTAAGATTGCTTAAGTTGCCACCAGATATTCAGTTGGCAGTAAGAAATGCAACTATTTCCATGGGACATGCACGTGCATTAATTGCTGTGGAAAGCATTGATAAACAATTGTTTATCTTCAAAGAAATAAAAGATAAAGGATTAAGTGTTCGTCAAACCGAAGACCTGGTTAGAAAATTATATAAACCTGCCGATAATAAAGCAGGTACTGTAGCACATACTTTACCACCTTTATACAAAAAGATCGAGGACAATCTTTCTTCTCATTTTAGTACTAAAGTTTCCCTGCAACATAATAAAAACGGGAAAGGGAGTATTACACTCGAGTACTATTCACTGGAAGAATTAAACAAGCTTCTCGATGCTATGAATGTTGTTATTGGTTAAGTGCAGCTAAATAAATACCATAAAATAAGTAGAATCCTGTTGGCAGTTGACTTAAAATGTTCAACTTATTACATTAAACTTACGAATGAATAGAATCCTTCAGATTATAGGTTGTGTTGCTGTATTATTGTTTTCAGCAAACATTACTAAAGCCCAGAAAGCGGCTAAGGATACCGTTCTGACTAGTGCTAAATCTATAGTAAAAGATTCTACCTATAAGCCTGCTCCCCGTAAACATATTCCAAGAATAGCGACTATTCGCTCTGCTATTTGTCCAGGATTGGGGCAAATTTATAACAGAGAGTACTGGAAGTTACCCATTGTATATGGGGCTTTAGCCATTCCTACTTACACGTTCTTTTATAATGACCATTATTATAAAATTATCAAGTATGCTTACGAAGAGCGGTTTAAACATGCTGTAGACACAACATATGTTGTAAATGAAAGCTCGATTGATCCCGAGGTAAGAAACCTGAAAGATTTAAATAGTCTTTTAAAATATAGAAACTCTTTCCGACGTGATCGCGATTATTCTATCATGTGGTTTGTAATTGTTTGGGGACTGAATGTAGTAGATGCCACCGTTTTTGCGCACCTTAAAGAATTTAGCGTTTCCGATAATCTGGCCCTTAAAGTGGAGCCTAAAATTATGCCTGCAGGTCTTTTTGCCCTTTCTTCTGGTGTAGGTTTTACCCTTTCCTATAAGAATTCGGTTAAAAAGAAGGTAGAAGTAAGATAATATATACAACTATGAAAATTGCACTGATAGGTTATGGTAAAATGGGAAAAGCTATTGAAGAAATTGCAGTAGCCAGTGGTCATGAAGTTTGTTTAAGAATTGATGATACTAATTCTAAAACAGATTTTACCCTTGAAAATCTGCAAAAAGTAGATGTTGCTATAGAATTTACCCATCCTGAAAGTGCCGTTGCCAATATCAAAAAATGTTTCGATGCAGGGGTGCCTGTTGTGGCGGGAACCACTGGTTGGTTGAAGGAATGGAATCAGGTAGCGGACTATTGTACCCTTAAGAATGGTACTTTTTTATATGCCAGCAATTTCAGTATTGGCGTAAACATTTTCTTCGAGTTAAATAAGTATCTGTCTGGCTTAATGGCCAATAGATTGGAGTACGATGTAACCATGGAAGAGATACATCATACCCAGAAAAAAGATGCCCCTAGTGGTACTGCTATTACGCTGGCCGAGCAGATTCTGGAGAATAGTATCCAGAAAAAGTCCTGGATTAATGAGCCTGCCAACAGGATAGATGAACTAAGTATCATTTCAAAAAGAATCGATCCTGCCCCAGGTACCCACCTTATAAAGTATCATTCAGATATTGATGATATCGAAATCATTCATACTGCACATAGCCGAAAAGGCTTTGCAACCGGAGCTGTTCGTGCTGCAGAGTACATATTTAATAAGAAAGGAATCTTCAGCATGAAAGAGGTAATAGGCTTAGGTGCTTAGTAGAAGTTCTCTTTTATTTATTGAAAATAGTGAAGGAACTAAAATTCCTAGATTTTGGGATAGGTAAAATAAAAAATTTATGAACTATTAACTAGCTCTCAATTGCCATGTTTCAGGGTTTCTATATTGATGCATGATAACAAAAATTGTTACAGTAAAATTATCTATACTATAATAAATATTATATGGAAACCTATGAATAGCAACTCTTTTTATATTCTGTAAAACATTGTAAGAAAAGTAGGGGTTAGCCGAAATCTTATCTATACTTTTATCTAACTCTATAACAAATTCCACTCCTAAATTCTTTCTTTTAGATTCATACCACTCGTAAATTCCCTGTATATCTTTTTCTGCTAATGATACAAATACTATTTTGTAATGGGACATTACAGATATTTTTTTCTAATCTCTGTCCAAGGCTTAACATCATCGGGGTTTTGCTGATGATGGTTTAATCTTAGTTTAAGCAGTTCTTCCTGTTGTTGAGTAATTGGGAATGATTGTTCTTTTTCTATAGACTCCCATAGCTGTTCAGCTAAAATAATTTTTTCTGTTGTACTAAGAATGCCAACATTTATTATTTGATTCATATCACCCTGATTTGTGTATAAAAGTAAAGTATTTGATTTTAATACCAATAATATTTAGAAACTGGGAAGAATAAATTGTTGGAAATGTAGAAAAACAGGTAATGCAAAATTGGGGATAAAAAAACAAAATACTAAAGGATTTATAACTAAATGTTTAAGGGCTGTTGATTGGGGTGCCCAGGAATATTGTTTCCTTACCTTGGATTAATTTGCACATCACAACAGCTATTTAGCTAATTATTTTTTGGGCGCCCCCTTCGGGCCGGGCTATCCACTTGTATATTTTTTTGCGCTATTCGGGAACGCTAAGGTGCAAAAAACTAGCGCAAAAAAAGGATACCGCTTCTATCCCTGTCGCTCGCTCAAAC
>CAIVPM010000468.1 GCA_903907815.1 uncultured Chitinophagaceae bacterium
ACCATCTTTTCTGGGGCTTCCGAATATAATATTAATAATGGAGTGTTTGGTAAAACAGAATTTATTAAATTAATTAACGGTATTTCCTTCGATGGAGTTACTGGATCCGTAATATCAGCCTTAGATGGTTATTTTACTGTGAATGATTTAAATAAACATCTTCGCTTTATTTGCGGGACCAATGTTTTCGGTAATCGCCCACCCACCGGCAATTTCGGTTTACCAAATGGTTTTATCGCAGGTGACCTTTTATATATACCCAATGGAATAAGTATTACACTTTCGGTTGCGATTGAACAAGAACCTTACACTCCTATTGATAATGTTGGTCCTACAAATTTACATTCAGTAGATGATATGGTTAATTGGTCTGATCCACAGCATAATATACATAAAGTTACTACATCGACTCTTTCAAATATTACCCAAACTTATTCAGTACCTATCCTTATTATATTAGATAACACAGATAAATTTAATTTTCAAGATTATGGTGGTAATTGGTCGGATATTGGTGCTGATCTTGGTAATCAACAGTGGGTATCTGTATGTGTTTCATCAGAAGGCAGGTATCAAAGTGCCATTACTGAACAAGGAGATATTTATGTTTCAGACAAATTCGGAACTAGTTGGTATCTAGTTTTTAATATTGGACCTAGTCCTATTGCATCTATTGGTGTTTCTCAAACTGGAGATTATCAAACCGTTTCTAACGGAACAAAAATATTTATTTCTACTGATTTCGGCTTTTCTTGGTATCCAGTTGTTCCTGATGATAATGGTGGTTTCGTTTCTTCACCTCATTTTTTTAATACCACATCGGGTGTTGATATTGAATCTATTGTAGTTCCTAATGTTGGATCCAGTAATGTATTTGTCGGGGTCTCTTTAGGTGGTGAATACCAGACTATATTGTGTTGCGGCGATTCCATTTATAGATCTAGTAATTATGGGAAAAATTGGACACGATTGGATGAAGATAAAGCTGCAGATGCCGTAAAAGCTGCTGAAGCTGCTGTCGATGCTTCGCCTGATGATCCAGTCGCTAAGAAAACCCTAGAAAATGCTGTTTCTGATTTAAATCTATATAACTCTATACAGTCTTTCCCTACTGGTGGCGTATCGCTCTCATTTACAGGTCAATACCAAACTATTGCATGTGAAACCATTTGGTTAAGTTCTGATTGGGGAGAAACATGGACCGATGTATATGCTGATCAACCGGCTAATGACCATAACTGGGATGGTGTTTCTATTTCTAGTGACGGAAAAATTCAGAGTGCTACTGATAGTGGTGGGTATATTTATAATTCCCAAGATTATGGTGCAACATGGAATATAGTAACTTCGAACAATAGAACTTGGTTTTGCATATCTATTAGTGCTAATGCTAATTATCAAACAGCTATAGATATTGCTGGATACATTTATGTTTCACTCGATTATGGATCTACGTGGAAACTATGTTCCGACACAACTACTTATGGTAAAAGTTGGCAAGGAGTATCGTGCTCGGCCGACGGTCAGTATCAAACTGCTATTGAATATAATGGTAGTATTTGGAGTTCTAATTTACTATAGGAGGAACCTTAGGTTCCTCCTTACCACCTCCTCTTTTGAAGGTTTTTCGGAAAGGATGAAATCACCGGAAGATTACTGTACAACAATAAAAATTATGGTTACAAGAATGAAGGATAACCTATATATTTAACATAATATCATAACATATAATAGA
>CAIVPM010000469.1 GCA_903907815.1 uncultured Chitinophagaceae bacterium
GCCTGTTGCAGAATTTGTGGCAATATTGCGAGCAACAGCTGGCCCACCATTTTTTTCTGTTTTAAAAACTTTAATTTTATCAGAATTCTGGGCAGCAATTTCACAAGCAATCTGGTATGAATTATCAGTAGAGCAATCATCTACAATTAGCAGCTCCCAATTAGTATAAGTCTGATCATACAAAGATTTTACAGTTTCTTTGATGGTTTTTGTACCATTAAAAAGTGGCATAATAACAGAAACCTTATTATTCATTTGTATAAAAATCCTTGTAATTATTTATTCTAAAAGTTCGCGAAGATATTCATATATAGTTAGTTTTAGACAAGTTTATTTCAATAAAATATTGTCATAAATAAAAAAATGGAGGCTACTTATTAAAAGGTAGCCTCCATTTAGCTAGTTTAGTAACATATTTATTCTATAATTATTCCTTCATCAGTAACAAGTATCATTACTCCATTCTTAATGATTACTTCCTTTCCATTATCAGTCTTTGGAATCAATGGGTTCCAATCCCAGTTAACATCACCTAACTTAATACCAATTAAAGTTTGATTTACTTTATTTTCAGATAAGTTACTGTAACTAATACTATCCTTGTAAGGAAAGGGCGCTAATGGGTTAGTGAAAATAAAATTACTATCTACAAATACCCAAAGTTTCTTTGATGGATATACAGAATCTATATCTAAAATTAAACGTTTAATATACACTAAATCTAATGCCGTAACCTTACCATCACCAGTTACATCTGCAGCTATAATTTTATACGGAGAATTTAAAGGATTTTTCCCTAAAATATGAGACTGTATTAAAGCAAGATCAAGAGCCGTTACCCCATTTGCCTTTACTATTTCATTATTTTTCGAAGCTCTTATGGTATAATTTCCTGATGGTACATTTAGCACATAAGTACCAGAAGTGAATGTGTTACTAATGTTGGAGCCAGTCGTTTTTATATTGACACTTGGAATTGATTTACTATTTGGATAAATTATATTACCTTGTATAGTATAATTATCACTTATAATATTAATTAAATAGTCTTCCGTTTCCCCACTACCAAATTGAGTACAGGCATCGCCAGATCCATTTGCGTTTCCTGTTGAACGTGTTCTGATTCTCATCAAAATATTACCTGTTAAAGCTGCTGGATCAACTGCGAAAGTAATTGAGCCAGTAGTAGCATTTGTTGTAATCTGAGTCCATTCTGATGCATCAAATACTCCGTCCTGATTCCAATCGAACCATACAGAAGCAATGGCAGCTGCACTAAAGTTTGTATTTAAAGTATAAGTGCCCCCTCTTTTTAAAGATGGAACAATACTGGTATCACTATATAAAGTATATCCATTTGAAGGAGATCCTGTAGAATTATTTGTCAATTTAGTTCCAGGTATATCAACTCCGTCAATAGTTGGCCCAGTTGATAAATGCAAAACGGTTCCATTATTAGGGCTACATGGGCAAAGTGAAGCAGGGTTCATTATTAAACAAACTACATTGGAAAAAACTTTTGAAGTGCCACAGGAGATTGAACGACGGAAACAAGAAGCAGAAGTCATACCTGTTTCATAATGAGTTAAACTATCTCCGCCAGCAATATCTGTAAAATTTTTACCACTATCAGTTGATACTTGCCATTGATATGTTAAACCAATACTACCTGATGTAGCACCGGTAACGCTAAAATTAACATCACTGCCAGAACAAATTGCAGTTGTAGAAGCTATTGCAGTGCCACCTAATGGTGTACCAGAACATGCAGTTCCTGCCTTAATATTGATTACATAATCTTCTGTTTCTCCACTACCAAACTGAGTACATGCATCACCAGAACCATTTGGATTTCCAGTAGCTCTTAATCTGATTCTCATAGCTGTTTTACCAAGTATTGCATTAGGGGCAACGGTAAATGAGATTGAACCGTTAGAGGCATTAGTGGTAATCTGTGTCCATTCAGAAGCATCGAATGTTCCATCCTGATTCCAGTCAAACCATACAGAAGCAATACCTGCACTGCTAAATGTTGTATTTAATGTGTAAGATACACCTTGGGTTAAGTTTGGAATAATGGTAGTGTCATTAAATAAAGTATAACCACTCGATGAAGCACCAGCAGAATTATTAGTTAATTTGGTACCAGGAATATCAACTTCATCAATTGTTGGATCTGTTGAAGAATGTAATATAGTTCCATTATCAGGGTTACAAGCACAAAGAGCTACAGGATTGATGCTTACTAAAACACTAGTTGAAATAGCAATAAAACCACCACAGGTTATTGTTCTCTTGTAATATGTTGGAGAAGATATGCCCGCTGAAATATTGGTTGTTGCATTTGTTTCACCACTAATATCCGACCAGTTTGTATTATCGGTTGATGTTTGCCACTGATAAGTTAGTCCTGCAACTCCACTGGTAGCACCATTAATACTTAAGCTAAATGGACTATTTGCACATACGCTTAAAGATGAAGCAGTAGCATTTCCTCCAGTGGGTGCACCAGAACAGCCAGGTTGTAATTGCGATATCGTAACACTATCTACGTATAAATAAAATTCATCTGCATCAGAATAACAATTAAATGCAAAATAATATGTCCCTGCAGTTGTTGGAGTATATGTAGCAGTGAATTGCTGATAAGTAACGTTTGTTAAACCCGCAGTATCCAGTAAAACAGTAGTTTGGTCAGCTACTGTATTTCCAGTCCCAACCGTTAATTTGAAATTTTCAGGATAACTGGCAGATCGAACTCTGGAATAATAGGTTATTGTTACCGGGTTAGTATTTAATGTTAATGCAGGTGTAAATGCCCACGCATCTGCAGCATTCGAAATGTTAAACATCAATTGCATCGATTTTGTGCCATCGTACGAGTACGTAGTAGAAGTATTCTGAGTCCAGTTATTTCCAGAACCATTGTTGAAAAGGGTCCATCCGGAAGGTGGAAAATTGCCTTCGAAACTTTCTTGTAAAATAGCCTGACTTTTTGCTTGTCCAAACAAAGCACTATAGAGTACTAAAAAGAGGTAACATTTTTTCATCTTCTGATATTTAATTATTCCAATACAAATTTTCAGCTACGAAATTAGGCTAAACTATTAAAATCTACTATAAAATTTATTATTCAAACTTTAGAGTTAGATTTCTGATATAATGATAGAGAACAAAGTTTCTTTATAAAAAAATCCCATGCTACAATTGTAACATGGGATTTTTTTATAATCTAATTAGATCTTTATTGCTTAATAAATTTCTGAATTGCAGTTTCACAACCATTATTGCAATAAACTTTAATGATGTATGTTCCTGATGGAAGACTACTAACATTAATACTTAATTGATTATTACCCTCATTAGCAAGAAGCTTTTCTTCTTTAATAATTCTTCCGCTAACGTCAGTCAATACAATATTAAGGTTTTGTGTTCCTGGAGAAGTTAATATCAATGATAGTTTATCTTTTGCTGGATTTGGATAAATATCAGCAAATTCTATTTTGTTTGTTTTCTCACCCTTTATCATTACAATTTCACTGATACTTTCTTTACCATTAATATCAATTTGCTTTAATCTGTAATAATTATTTCCAGCAGGAGATTGTTCATCTGTAAATCTGTAATTTAAATTACCATTTGAGTTTCCATTTTCGCCAGCTGAAGCAACAAATCCAATCTTATTAAAATCAGTTCCATTGAAACTTCTTTGAACTTCAAATCCTTTATTATCATACTCTTTAGTAGTGATCCAGGAAAGTACATTCTTAGTATTCACCTTTTCACCTTTAAATTGAATCATTTTTACTGGCAAAGTTCCTTGTATGATATTGATATCATCAAACATTAAATACCATGGAGCTACAGGTGCAATTGAATTAATTGCAAAATAATACGTACCATTAGCAGTAGGAGTGTAAGTAAAGGTAGCTAAAGTCCATTTTGAAGAATCCTTTGGATTATAGATTGTAGTTCCTACTTGATTTGCTTTCAATGAAGTGGTATCAGCGGCTGTTCCTACATATGTATTAATTACAAATCCGTTAGTTGGATCGGTTGGACGATAATAGTAATAGAAAGTATAAACCTGTCCACCTGTCAACATTAATGATGGGGAAATAAGGAATGCACTGGAGGAGTATTTAGCCCACACATAGTTACTTCCTGTTCTTGCAGTTTTACTATTTCTAACAGGAGTGCCAGCAGAAGTGAATTTTGTACCCGTAGCTACTGTTGTCCAACAATTTGGTAATACACCTGCACCAAAAGTAGTTAATGATTCAAAGCTTTCAACAAATGGATAAGTTGATAATGCTCCGGAAAGTTTTACTAAAATTGGAGTTGATAGGGCAATATAAGTACCGTTACAAGTAATAGTTCTACGATAGTACATAGTGTCTGTTATTCCTAATAAATTAGTATAAGTTGGATTTGTTTCACCAGGAATATCATTATAACTATTACCGCCATCCGTAGAATTCTGCCATTGGAAAGTTAAGTTACCTTGATTAGCGGTAGCTCCTGATACATCTAAGGTAAATGCAGAATTAGCACATAGTATTGTTGGTGATACTAATGTAGCAGCACCAGGAGTAGGAGGTCCGCTACAAACTACACCACCAGAAATGTTTACAGCATAATCTTCTGTTTCACCACTGAAGAACGAAGTACATGCATCAGTTCCAGCATAAGTACTACTTGCTATTCTGATACGCATTAATGTTAAACCAGTAACAGAATTTGGAGCTGGTGGTATTGTAATAGTAGTAGAAGAAGTATTTGCGCTGATTGTAAACTGGAAGTATTCTGTATTTGGATCGAAAGTTCCATCCTGATTAAAATCAATCCATACTGCACCCCATGATGGAGTAGCACTGAATTTAGTATATAAAGTATAGCTTACACCTTGCGTTAAAGTAGGTGTCTTGCTGCTGTCAACAAATAATGTATATCCACTATTTGGAGTACCTGTTGAATTGTTATTTAGAACAGTCCCTTGAACACTTACAGAATCTATAGATGGTGCAGTGCCATAATGTAATGTAGTGCCTGTAGCTGGACTACAAGGGCATAAAATAACCGGATTTACAGTTACACAAACCCAATTAGTATAGGTTGTATTTGTTCCACATGTAATAGCTCTTCTATAACAAGTATTAACAGTTATACCAGCATCTTCGTAATGTGTTAAACTATCAGCACCTGCAATATCAGTATGTGTAAGACCTCCATCAGTTGACATTTGCCATTGGTAGGTTAATCCCAATGTGTTTGATGTAGTACCTGTAATAGAAAGATTAAATGGAGTATTTGGACAAATAGAACTTACACTGGAAACAGCTGTACCAGGTATTGGTGCTCCTGAACAAGGAGTACCCGCAATAATATTTACTACATAATCTTCTGTTTCACCACTAAAGAAATTTGAACAAGATGCAGAACTACTATAAGTAGAGGTAGCAATTCTTATTCTCATAATGGTCAACCCAATAGTTGCTGTTGCTGGAATAGAAAGTGTAGTAGAACCGGTGTTACCATTGATAGAAAACTGGAAGTATTCAGTACTTGGATCAAAAGCACCATCCTGATTTAAATCAATCCAAGCTGCTCCCCATATTGGACTTGCACTGTATTTAGTATACAATATATAATTTGCACCTTGTGCTAATGTTGGTATTATAGCAGTATCGTTGTATAAAGTATAACCATTTGCTGGTGCCCCAGTTGAATTGTTATTTAGTTTAGTACCTGGTATACTTACAGAATCAATAGTTGGACCTGTACTAGAATGTAAATTAATTCCAGTATTAGGACTACAAGGACAGAAAATTACTGGATTAACTGTAACGCATACCCAACTAGAGTAAGCAGTATTTCCACCGCAAGTAATAGCTCTTCTAAAACACGTATTTACTGTTATTCCTGTATCAACATGATGATTTAAGCTATCTGCACCTGTAATATTAACGTAAGTATTGCCCCCATCATAAGAAACCTGCCATTGATAGGTTAATCCTGTTGTGGTTGGTAGTATTCCTGTAACAGATAAATTAAAAGGTGCGCCTGGACAAACTGTATTTTGACTGGAAATCGCTGTACCCGGAGTAGGTGTTCCAGTACATGGTGTACCAGGAATGATATTAATTATATAATCTTCCGTTTCACCACTACCAAAGTTTAAACATGCACTGGTAGATGTATTCACATTACCGGTAGCACGGCTTCTGATACGCATTAAAGTATTTCCTAAAACAGCATTAGGGTCAACTATAAATGAAATAGTTCCATTTGCAGCATTGGTAGTAATTTGAGTCCATTCGCTGGCTTCAAACGTACCATTCTGATTCCAATCGAACCAAACAGATGCAATGGCTGCACCACTAAAGCCTGCATATAAGGTATAAGTAACACCTTGTGCTACATTAGGTACAGGTGTACTGAAAAAATTATAATAATTAGCAGTAGTACCAGGATGAGCTACATTTAAAGTAGTACCTTGTATGCTCACCGTATCTACAGAAGGTGTTGTGCCTCCACCTAAACTTGCACCATTTGTAGGATTACAAACGCAAAGTGAAGGTTTATTAATCGCTAAACAAACCATTGATGAGGTAGCTGAATTAGTACCACAAGTAATAATTCTTCTAAAACAAGCAGGGGTAGAGAAACCTCCTACATAGTGAGAAAGACTATCACCTCCAGCAACATTGTTAAAGGTAATACCACTATCGGTAGATACCTGCCATTGATAAGTAAGACCAGTTACACCTGAGGTTGCTCCTGTAACTGTAAAGTTAACATTCGTTCCAGCACAAACACTGCTATTACTAGTTATAGCAGTACCTGCTAAAGGTGAACCGCTACATGGAGAACCTGCAACAACATTAATAACATAGTCCTCAGTTTCTCCACTTCCAAATAAACCACAGGCATCAGTAGCAGCAAAATTGGCAGCTCTGATTCTGATACGCATAAGTGCTTGTCCTAAAACTGCATTTGCTGGTACAGCTATATTAGTGGTAGAATTTGTTCCACCAATTGTAATGGCATAATACTCAGTGGTAGCATCAAATATACCATCCTGATTCCAGTCTACCCAAACTGCAGCTTGAGTAGGCGTGGCACTATATTGAGTATATAATGCATAATTAATTCCTTGTGCTACATCTGGTATGATACCATTATAAATAGACCAGCCACTAGTAGGCACTCCAGGCTGAGCTACGTTCAAAGTAGTGCCCTGAATACTTACAGAATCTAAAGAAGGAGAGGTAGATGAATGTAGTGTAGTTCCATTAGTTGGGTTACAGGCACACAATGAAATTGCATTGATGTTTACTGTAATTGCAGTTGAATTTGCAGTAGAACCTCCACAAGTAATGGTTCTTCTGTAATGTGTAACGGAAGTAATTCCAGCAGTATTTGAATAAGTAGAATTAGTAGCTCCTGCTATATCAGTCCAGTTTGTTCCATCTGGTGATGATTGCCACTGATAAGTAAGTCCACTAGCGCCACCTGTAGCACCTGTTACACTTACACTGAAAGGGATATTTGGGCAAACACTACTTGCTGATGCTATAGTAGTTCCACCAGTTGGTGCACCAGTACAACCTGGTAGTAATTGTGAAATAGTTACACTGTCTACATAAACATAAAACATGTTTGCTGCAGAGTAACAGTTAAAGGCGAAATAGTAAGTTCCTGCAGTAGGAGCTGTATAAGTAGCAGTCCATTGGCGGAAATTAGTATTAATTAAACCTGAACTATCCAATAAAGTAGTTGTTTGTGCAGATACTGTATTACCTGTACCAACCGTGAATTTTAAATTTTCAGGATAAGTCGTAGACCTAACTCTTGTCCAGAATGTAATGGTAACTGGATTTGTATTCAAAGTTAATGGTGGCGTAAAAGCCCATGCATCTGCTGCGTTGCTTAAATTATATTGCAACTGCAAAGAATTTGTGCCATCATAAGAATAGGTAGCAGTCGTATTCTGAGTCCAGTTGTTCCCTGTTCCATTATTGAAGAAGGCCCAACCTGCAGTTGGAAAACTGCCTTCAAAACTCTCTTGCAAAATCGCCTGACTAAAGCTGTAATTAGCCAAGAGAATACAAGACAATAAAAGTAAGTAGCATTTTTTCATGTTATAAAACTATTAAATTGAAAATAAATAAGAGTTACGAAAATAGGGGAATCTATTAAAAATCGATAAAAAATTTATTTTTTATCCTCCATACATTTCTTCAGCCAAAAAGAAAGTGCTAATAAAACTACCCCACAAATAACAGAAATGACTGCAATTCTACCGTATCCATTAGCATATATACCCAAAGTTTGTAAAGAATTGATATTGGCTCCTGCCGATTCATCTGGTATCGACATCAGTGAACCAATATAGCCGGCTAAGTATTGGCCATAAGCACTGGCAAGGAACCAGACTCCCATCATAAAGCCTACAATGCCGGTTGGCGACAGTTTGGTTATTACCGAAAGCCCAATAGGGGATAGGCATAATTCGCCTGTAGTCATAAATAAGTACCCTAAAGCATAAATAAGCAATGGTATTCTGCCTTCGCTGTTGGCATAATGGGCTCCATAGGCCATAAGGTAAAAGCCAAAACCAAGTTGGGCTAGTCCTAAAGCAAACTTCACAGCTGCATTAGGTTCTCTTTTTCTTCTTGCAAGCCAGATCCACAGGATGCCAAATATTGGACTTAATGCTACAATCATTACCCCATTAATAGAATTGTTTAGAGCTGCTGCTGAAAGAATATGACCAAAGAAATGAAGGTTTACATTTCTATCGGTAAATAAATTTAATGATCCTCCACCTTGTTCGTAAAATGCCCAGAATAATATACTGAAGGTAATTAATACTAATGCTGCCACCATTTTCAGAAATGCATCTTTCCCTTTTTGCCAGCTTACCCATAAAGCATATATATAAGACCCAAACAACAGGATATTTAATACAATAGGGTAGTAGCTAAAATTGTTCAGCATATATATAAATAAAGGAATACAACAGATGCTTGCACCAAATATCAGCGCATCTGTTCTGGTAAGCCAGGATGGTGTATCGGCTCCTGCTTTTAATGGAGGTAGTCCCACAGGGCCAAGCGATTTCTGTCCTTTTACAAATACCAGTAACCCCACTATCATAAATATTCCAGCTATACCAAATCCAAGATTCCAGTTGATGGTTTCTCCTATATAGCCACAAAGGAAACCGCCAAGAATAGAGCCTAAATTGATACCCATATAAAACAAGGAGAAGCCAGCATCCCTTCTTCCGTCGTTGTTGGCATATAGGCTACCCACCATCGAGGATATGTTGGGTTTAAAAAAAGCATTACCTACTACTACCGTTGCCAGCCCTGCATAAAAAAAAGCTTCTCCCTGAAATGCCAGCATAAAGCTACCAAATACCATTAGTATACCTCCCCAGAGTATCGATTTTCTATAACCCAGTATTTTATCTGCCAGCAATCCTCCAAAAATCATCATAGCATATATCAGCGATTGCTGGGTGCCATAAATAAGGTTGGCCTTTGCATCGCCATAGTGAAATACTTTGGTCATGTACAGTATCAACAATGCTCGCATACCATAAAAGGTAAATCGTTCCCACATTTCGGTAAAAAACAAGAGGTATAACTGCTTTGGATATTTACCCTTGAAGTTTTGAATTTCCTGAATACTTAATTGTTGCATGGCCGCTAATTTATGGGGAACTGGTATTACCACAAAAAAATAGTGGTAGGTAGGGAGTTTTGAATTGATGATGCGTGTATTTGCAGGTGAAGAACACCTGCAAAGGCAGCAAAAAAATAGTGGTGGCTGGGTAGTTTTAATAGGATTAAGATAGGAGATAGGGGCAAGGGCAGTCTGATGAAGCATGTAATTGCGGGTGAAGAACACCAGCAAAGGCAGCAAAAAATTTATGGGGAACTGGTATTACCACAAAAAAATAGTATTAGGTAGGGAGTTTTGGAAAGGACTAAGATAGAAGTAAAGATATTTTGATGAATAGTGTTATACCTGGTGTAGAACACCAGCAAAGGCATCAAAGGCCAAAAATGAGTTAAAGGTATGTTTTAAGAGGTTAGATTTTTTTGAAAGGAGTACCTTTTTTTCTGAAGTCAAGTTGAAACTTTCTGGAAGGGAGTTAAATGAAAAAAAAGAATGTGTAAAAATTTCTGTAAGGAGTGATAATTTTTCCGAAGTCCATATAAATTGTTCTGAAA
>CAIVPM010000470.1 GCA_903907815.1 uncultured Chitinophagaceae bacterium
CTTTCCTGTAACAAATGTTAAACTTTGGGTTGATGCTGCATCTATTTCAAATCCTATTAATGGAAATCAAATAAATACTTGGAATAGTATTACTACAGATAATGCTTACTTTTTACAAATAGTTAATGGAAGTAAATCACCGATTTTAAAAACTAATGTATTAAATAAACTACCAGTTTTAGAATTTAGTTTATCATCAAAAATGCAAATGAATAAAACTATTACACCAACTCAATTTACACTTGCATTTGTTTCAAGACAAAATGGAGGTAATAATGCTAGATTTTTAACTGGTAGTGATACTACTACAGATACTTCCTATGGTTACTTTAATGGTACTAAACAATATTTGAAAATAAATGGTACTATATTAGTTGCTCCGGGTTCAGGTTCAATAATTTCTGATACTAATTGGGATTTTTATATTATAACACAAAACTATAGAGGAGGTGTTACTATGATAAGAAATGGTCAAACTATTGTTAATAATTTAGAAATTACATCTGGATTTAATGGTATTGGTATTAATATGTTTGGTACTGAAACAAGTGATGGTCAAGTTGCAGAAATTATTGTTTGGGATAGATGTTTATTGAATACTGAAATTTCAGTAATTTATAAGTATTTAGTTAAAAAATGGAATTTACAATTATTATTACCAACAACTGACCCATTATACGCAGAAGGTGTTACAATTAAAGCAGAACAAGATGCAATAATTGCTGCTTATGTAGCTCAAGAAGCTAAAATTAAAGCAGAACAAGATGCTGCTATAGTAGCAGCTTTACAAAAACGAATACAAGCTGCTGCAGATGAACAAGCTGCTATTGATTTAGTTATTATACAAAAACATCAAGCAGCTCTTGCAGTTGCACAAGAAGAACTTGTTAATGCTGCAAAAAGATTGGCTGATGCACAATTGAAAAGTAAGATTGCATCAGAAGAACAAGCAGCTAGCTCTGCTGCAATTCAAGCTAAGCAATATGCTACTATTTTAGCTGCCCAAGAACAAGATGCTCTCTTAAAAGCAACACTTGCAAATAAAGAAGCAAATATTGCACAGATTATCGCTGCTTCAAATGCTTACGCTGATCAACAAAAACTAATTCAACAAGAAAATAATATATTATGGTCTTCTAAATTAGCAAATATGGAACAAACTTTAGTAGATAAAACTAATTTATTTAATACTCAATTAGCTACTACAATAGCAGAAAATAATGCAAAATTAAATACAGCTCTAAGTATTGCTGAAACTAATTATGATAATGCACTAAAAGAAGTAAAAAGATTAAATAATATTTACATAGATACAATTAAAAGTGAAAATTCACAATTAATAAATAGTGAATTAACCACTAAAGAAGAACAATACCAAAGTATGATTGCTAACATAATTAAACAAAAAAATACAGTACAAGAAATGGATGCAAAATTATTAGCAGATTCTTTAAAAGCAGCACAAGAAACATTAAATCAAAATGTATCACAAACTAATAATTTAGCAATTCAAAGATATAATTCATTACAAGAAGATTCAATTATGAAACAAAATACATTATCTGAACAATTAA